>JBBFLP010000199.1:0-3590 GCA_037478975.1 Armatimonadota bacterium | reverse complement strand
TGGGGAATGCCGGGATCCCTGATATCATCAACGGCGTCGGGAGAGGCCGGGGGATGGAGCAGGTCCTGACAGACATAATCACAGAGGACGAAGTCGGAGTCGCGATTATTGACCGGAGGGTAGACTTCTACTACGAATGGTGCCGCCGCTCCCTGGAGGCGGGAGAAGGCCGGATAGACATCCTGTGCCTGGGCGAGGATCTGGGATCGCAGAAAGGCCCCACGATGAGCCCGGCGACGTTCGACTCGTTCTTCCGTCCCCGGCTGCAGAGGTTCTTCGACCTGGGCCACCAGTATGGCTGCCGCGTGATGATGCACTCATGCGGCTCCACACGAATGCTTCAGCCGCGCCTGATCGAAATGGGACTGGATGTGCTGGACGCGGTGCAGCCCGAACCGGAGGGAATGGATCCGGAGGAACTGAAGCGGGAGTTCGGAGACCGCCTCACCTTCTGCGGAATGATCAGCACCCAGCAGACTCTTCCTCACGGAACGGTGGAGCAGTGCCGCGCCGAGGCGCGCCACCGGCTGGATGTCATAGGAAAGGGCGGTGGCTACATCTTTGCGCCCGCCCACGCCATTCAGCCGGACACGCCACTGGAAAATGTTCTGGCCATCTACGAAGAAGCGACGGGGAAACGCTTCCTGGGGTGACGCCACCTCAGGCTAACGCCGATTTCCGGCGGCGGCCGCATCCAGGCGCCAGCGTGGGGCCGAATGGTTCGCTTCCCGCATCCGGGACACGAGATCCCACTTCGGCCGGTCCGTTACATCCACTGTTCCGAAGGCGTAACGTTCACCGTACCACAGCGCACCCGGAATGCCCGGTGCGTTGCCGCCGGTGATCGGTTGATCGCGATACTCGAACCAGAGCGCTCCCACGCAGTAGGGGTTTTCCGCCGCTTCCCTGAGCCACCTCTGGTAGCACTCGCCCGCCTTCCGGTCGTCCCTGGCGTGAACCAGCGGATACAGTCCGAATCCGCGCTTTCCATCATAGAACGGTGGAAAGGAAAACTCTCCGCAGAACACTGGTCGCGCCGCCAGCTGCAGACAACGCCGCAGGACCGGCGCAAGGTGCTCATCACTGTAAAGGTCATAGCCAACCGCGTCGCAGTTGGCCGCGATAAGAGCCCAATCGGACTCGTTTTCCCACCAGCCCGGCGTGATCCAGAAACCGAAGTACAGGTGGTTCGGGTCCAGCCGCTTTACCGTGCGGTATAGAAAGCCGTAGTACTCGGAGGCATACTGCTGCCGCATCGCCTCGATATCGGCGGGAGGAATCTCCGCCTCCCAGGATCTCCGCAAAGCTTCGGTATCACCGCCGTACCGGTGCTGAAGAATGTAGCGCCGGAGGGCCTTCGCAGCAGCGGATTCTGGGTGATCGCGCAGTAACGTCCGGATATCGGACGAGGTGATGATCTCGTGGAACTCGTTTCCGACCGACCATCCCACCACCATCGGATCTGAGCGGCGGGGCTCAATCTGCCGCCTGAGCGTGTCTTCCAGCAATTGCCGCACGTGCGGGTCGAAAACATCGGGATGGCGCGCGAGCACCGGCACACCAGTCCTGTTCAGAACCGGGACACAGGGCAAGCCCGGAAGGGATCCCCACTTCCCTGCTCCTGCGAATCCCCACGCACGGAGCCGCAGGCGCAGACGCTCTTCGAAATGTTGCCGCCAGTCTTCGCCAAAGGTGCGGATCAGGTTGCTGACCTGAAACGCAATATGGTCCACCCCCGCATCCGTTCCCCACGGTCCCCGAGTCCACGCTGCCGCGTGACCTCCCTCTCTGCGAGGAAGCCACTCGAACAGTTGCTCCCGCCCTTCAAGCAGGGTGTTCTCTCCCGCCAGCTGCGGTAATGTGCACACTCCCGTGTAGAAACAGGGATTCCCTTCCGGCGTGATCAGCCACCAGAAGCCGTCCCGGCGAACGAGCCGGTAGAATCCGGTTGCCTCTGCGGTCCACCCGGCGAACCGGTATCCGCCGAACCGGTCAAACGGGTCTTGCTTTTCCCACTCTGAGAGAACGCTGTTCTCCTCCCGGTCGGCCTGCAGGAGATCAGAGTCCGCGAAAACTTTGCCTTTCCACACACCGTAACGGGACTGGCCGTAGCGATCTACGAATGGGACAAACTCCAGTGGGTCGGGGGCTTGCAGGAGACAAAAACGCGCCTCGATCTGGACGCAGTCCCCCTGGCGTATGAAATGAACGATGCTGCGGGGGCGTTGCGAGTCGAAGAGCAGCCGGGGATGCAGACCGGAGTTCCCGAAATGGAACTCCCGCAGGGGCCCTTCGTTCACGCGGACAGCAAATGCCGTTTGAACCACGATATGCCCGGCGCGAGGCCGGGACCAGCTTGCCATCCGGTTGAACACCAGAGGGGTAGAGGCAACCGCCAGCCGGCATCCTCCCGCGGCCACCGGTTGCCCGTCCAGCGTCAGTGTGGCCCCACCCTGTCTCACATCCAGCTGGGCCGTATACTCCCGCCCGCACTGCCAGGAGGGCTGGACACTCAAGAATGTCCAACGCTTGCCGTCCCCCACCCCTGCCACGAGACGCAAGCCCTCCAGCCTGCACTCTTCGACGGAGCCTGCGTTCTCAATGTTGAGAAATAACCCGCGCTTTGCCTCCCACTCTCGGGAGGATGCCAGCCAGAACTCGTAAGGTGCCCCTTGGGCCGCCGCTGTCAGGCAAAGCCACAATGCGGCCGCCGCCAGCACCGCGCGGGCCATCACACCGGCTGCTCCAGCAGATCCACCTCCTGTACGGCTGGATCGGATCCAGGCCGTACGCGCCACGTGCGAATCTGGGCCGGCCGGAAATTGGAGCTCCACGATAGTCCCAGCAACGGCAGACGGATTTCCACCCCGGTCGCCGGCAGGCCGCAGGTCTCGTATGCTCGCACAATCAAGCCCTCCCCGTCTTCCGCCTGTTTCACCGCAGAAACGATGACACCCGGATGCTCGACTGCGGCAAGAGATGCGCCGGAGGACAGAGAACCCGCGTGAGCGTATTCGTTCACATATACCGGGCCAACGTTCAGCTCCCAGGCCCTGCGGGGGACTGCAGCCTCGCGCCAGTCGCCAGCGTGAGGGATCAGGCGCAGCACGATTTCGTGCTCGCCAATGTCCATGAAACGGTAGACTTTGGCCGGATCCAGTGTCACAGGGTCGTGATGCGCGTAGGCAGGAGTGCGCAGAAGAGTGAGACGGAGCTCTGAGCCGCGGCAGTCGAAGCCATACTTGCAGTCGTTCAGGAGAGCCAGCCCGGCCGGCGCCGTCCCACTTCTGCCAGACACATCAACCCATTTCTGACACGGGTGCTCCTCGCCGTCCGCCGGCCACTCAGAAAAGCCGTAGGGGCATTCGGCGGTTATCACCGGCGTGTCCAACGCCAGCGGGTAGGCGAGTTTCAGGACGCGGCGAGGCTGTCGCCAGTCCAGGACGATGCGGCACTCCACGAAGTCAAGGTCGCGGTACAGCAGGATGCGCTGCTCGGCGATGCATCCGTTCCAGCTCGACCGGATCCGCAGACTCGCACGGACGGGCCCGTCCTCTTCCAGCAAAACCGAAGCATCCTGGAACACGCCG
>JBBFLP010000198.1:0-6271 GCA_037478975.1 Armatimonadota bacterium | reverse complement strand
ATGGCCCGGTGGAGGCGATCGAGGCGGAGGTCCGGCGCATCTGCGACAGCGGAGCGCTGGAGGGAGGGCGCTTCTACTTCATCGCGGCGAACAACATGGCTCCCTGCACCCCGGTGGAGCATATCACCGCTTTCTACGACGCGGTCCGGCGCTACGCCACTTTCCCGTCACGGCAGGAGGTAAGGGCGTGAACGAGACCGTGCGCACTCTTTTGCAGCGGCATCCGGCCAACCCCATACTCCGGCCGTCCGACATCCCCGGTTGCGCCGCAGTGATGAATCCCGGCGCGGCCATCTACAACGGCCAGGTCGTGTTGTTGCTTTCCTTGGTTCCCTTGAGAGGCCACCCCAACATTGTACCGGCATTCAGTGATGATGGCGTTAGTTTTCAGGTTGCCCCGGAGCCGCTTATCACGCTGCCTGAGGAGGGCCCGTTTGCCGGACTTGATGAGTGGACCATTGACCCTCGCGTCACTCCGCTGGACGGGACCTACTACATCGTATATCCGGCCAGCGGATGGACCCACGGAACCATCGGTATGCTGGGGAAGACGGACGACTTTAAGCGCTACGAACGGGTGGAGGTCATCTCCCTGCCGGATAACCGTTGCCCGGTTCTGTTTCCAGAGAAGATCAGTGGACACTACTTCCGGCTAGACCGTCCTGCATCTGCGGCAGCCGGAGCCACTATCTGGATCTCGTCTTCGCCGGACCTGATCCATTGGGGACGTCATCGCCCGCTCCTGAAAGGAGACCTGTGGTGGAACACCGCGAAGGTTGGACCGTGCGGTCCCCCCATCTTGACGGATGAAGGCTGGCTGGTTATCTACCACGGAGTCTACGGAACCTCCGCCGGAACGATGTATTCTCTGGGAGCGGCGCTGCTGGACCGCAATGATCCCTCTCGCATTATAGGGAGGACCCTTAGCCCCATCCTGATGCCGGAAGCCGACTATGAGCGCAGCGGCATTGTCCCCAACACTGTCTTCTCTGCGGGGCAAGTCTGCCGGCCCGGCAGCGACGAGATCCTTGTCTATTACGGAGCGGCAGACACGTGTGTGTGTCTGGCAACGGGGCGAATTCCAGAACTCGTGGATGCCTGCTTGAAAGGACTTTAGGCAGAGGAGGTACGCTGGAAATGGTGACACTCAGACGGCACCCGAAAAACCCGATCCTGCTCCCAGACCCGCAACATCCCTGGGAGAGCAAGCACGTCTCGAACGCCGGGGCGATCTTGCACGACGGAAAGGTCCACCTCCTTTACCGGGCGGGAGGGGAGGACACGAAACCATCCACTGACCACATCTGGCCCGTCAGCCGGATTGGCCTGGCGATATCCCCGGACGGGGTGAGCATCGAGGAGCGGCTGCCGGAACCAGTGATTGACGTCGCGGGGGAGCCTCACCCGCTCACGGACGGCGCGGAGGACGCCCGCGTTTGCTGCATCGGGGGGACATTCTACGCCGTCTACTGTACCACGTCCAACCTTCACGAAGTCCTTTCTTGGTCGGTAAGCAAAGACCTCAGAAACTGGGAGAAGCGCGGCGTTCTGATGCCGGACTACTCTCAGAGAACAGGCGGTCTGCTTCCAGAAAAGGTGGACGGAGAGTTCGTTCTGTTCCACCGCGTGCTCCCCCATATGTGGATATCCCGCAGCCGGGACCTGGAGAGCTGGCACTCCACGAAGATCCTCCTCCGGGCCCGATGGGGACACTGGACCGAAGGGAAACTGGGCATCGGAGCCACACCGTTCCGGACTGATCAGGCGTGGGTGGTGATCTTCCACGGGAGGGATCGAAACCGGGTCTACAGACTGGGAGTGATGTGGTTGGATCCGGAAGACCCATACCGCGTCCTCCACGTCCAGGAAGAGCCCATCCTTGAACCGGAAGAGGAGTATGAACGCAAAGGGTTCGTAGACAACGTGGTCTACACCTGTGGAGCGGTGACCTTGGGAGAGGACGTTTTTGTCTACTACGGCTGCGGTGACCAATGTCTCGCGGTGGCCACCGCTCCACTGAAGGAATTCAGGTTGTGATTGCGATGGAGGAGAGGTAACTTTGGGCGCTCTGAAACTGAACAGCCGCAACCCGCTCTACGCTCAGCTCAAGGAGCTGGTGAAAGAGGACATCTTCAGCGGACGCCTCCAGCCCGGAACCAGATTGCCTTCTACTCTGGAGATGGCCCGGGACTACAGGGTGTGTCACAAAACCGTCCAGCTGGCCATGCAGGCACTGACAAAGGAGGGCTTTCTGGTCCGAAGGCCCCGTTATGGAACGGTAGTGGCGGATCTCCCCGGACACCTCCTTCAGAAGCGGAAGACCGGGCGGCTGGTACTGGTGGTGGATTATCTGGACGATGGCTTCCTGTCAGGGCTGTTCGTCCGCGAGCTGGTTGAAGGGGTCAAACGTGCCGTTGAAGATGCAGGTTGGTCCCTGGACACCAGCGTCTACAGTAACTTCCGCCCCGCCACTGACGAGGGACCGTTCGATGGCTGCCTGCTCCTCCGCCCGGCGCGGGAGATGGCCCTCCAGATCAAGAAGCAGGGCATTCCCACCATCCTTCTGGACGTCCAGCATCCTCGCTCGGGACTCTCCTTTGTCCAGACGGACAACGCGGATGGCATCCGACAGGGGCTGGAGCATCTGGTCGCGCTGGGGCACCGCAAAATCCTCTACGCGCACTCCGACCTGACGGCCCCCATCAACCATTCGGGAAGGGAGCGCTACCGGGCATTCCTGGAACACGCCAGCGCGCTGCGGCTCCCCACCGAGGGCTATACCGTTCCGGCGGAAGAACTAAAGGCCCGCCGAGAAGGTCCGGAGTTCTCCGCGATATTGACCGATGGCTATAGCTCCACCCGGCACACCCTGAACCAGCTCAGGCAGATGGCCGTTGAGTGGCCCCGGGACATCTCGATCGTGGCGTTTGACGATATCGAGCTGGCAGAGCATATGCTGGCTCCGCTGACCGTCATCAGACAAAACCTGTTCGAAGTGGGCAGGATCGGCTGCCAGTCCCTCATCTCCGGGACCGGGCTGAACGGTATGCTGCGGGCCTTCGTGCCGCCGCAACTGATTGTGAGAGCTTCCACGAGGAGCATCCGATGATCCGGACACGCGACGCGGAAGGGGTCAAGATGACCTCTGCAGACACTAACACCATCAATCAGGAGATCACCGTCCTGTGTGTGGACTGTGACGAAGACACGCGCGTTGCGCTGGAGCAAGCGATTGAGCGGGCACGGCTACCCTTGCGCCTGGCCGGCCAGGCAAAGGCTGCCACAGATGCCATAGATCTTGCACTGCGTCTCCAGCCCGACATCGTGGTCCTGGACCTCGAGATGCCTTCGCTCAGCGACGCCCCGTTAGGCCGCCAGCTCCAGGGACTATTGGACAGGAACCCGCTTTTCATCTGTGTCACGGCCAATCCATCCTTCCAGCACGCCCGTCTGGCTGTACAAATGGGCGCTGTTGACCTTCTTGCAGAGCCGTTTGCCTCGGAAGAACTGGACGAGGCACTGCAGAAGGCAGTCTCCACGCTTCGGTGCATCCGGATTCACGAGCGGGAACACCAGGTCCTGGAACGGCTCATCGGGCAGCCGCCGCTCCAGACCTCGCCGGCGCCCGCCCACCGGGCGCGGACGCGTAGTTTCCAGATCGCTCAGGCCGTGAGGCGGTATGTGGACGCCCATTACCACGAAGACATTTCACTGCAGACAGCGGCAGACCACGTCCGTCTGAGCGCCAGTTACCTGGGGCCGCTTTTCAAGGCAGTATGCGGAGTCTCGTTCCGGACGTATCTCCGCATGGTTCGGGTGGCCAAAGCCAAGGAGCTTATGCGAGACCCATCCCTGAACCTTTCGGAGATAGCGCAGCGTGTGGGCTTCGAGGACGAGAACTACTTCAGCCAGGTCTTTCTGGAAGTGACCGGCATGCGGCCGGGGCAGTATCGCAACACGAGGCTTTCCGCGCCGTGAGACCATTGAACGCGTCTCCTTTCCAGATCTTCGCAGGAGAACCGCAGGGGTGAATCTCAGCCTGCTCGACTGGGGCATCGTGATCCTTGCGATCGTCGCCCTCAGGATCTTCAGCCTGAGCACGAAACGGTATATGCAGGGGGTGGCGGATTTCCTGTCAGCCAACCGCTCCGCAGGGCGCTACCTGCTGACCATCGCCACCCAGATGGGAGGCGTGGGGGTCGTCACCTTCGTGGGCGCCTTCGAGATGATCTACTCAGCCGGACTCCCTCCCAAATGGTGGGAGCTGATGGGCATCCCAAGCGGCGTCATCATTTTGCTGACAGGCTGGGTCTACTACCGCTTCCGCGAGACCCGCGCGATGACGATGGCGCAGTTCTTCGAGATGCGGTATTCCCGCAACTTCCGGGTGTTCGCAGGCATCCTGTGCTGGATCTCAGGGATCCTGAATTTCGGCATCTTCCCGGCAGTCTCCGCCCGCTTCATCATGTACTTCTGTGGCCTCCCGGAAGCTTTCTCCATCCCGGGACTGCCGTTCGATATACCGACTTTTCCCGCCCTGATGCTCTTCGACTTGGGGCTATCCGTTTCTTTCGTGACGATGGGCGGCCAGGTCTCGGTGATGGTGACCGACTGCGTCCAGGGCATCTTCTGCGCCATCGCATTTGTGGTGGTTTCCGCGAGTCTGGTCCTGCTGGTAAGCTGGGACCAGATGGCCCAGGCCTTGGCCATGGCTCCCGAAAAGGCTTCCATGATCCACCCGTTCAAGACCAGCCAGGTGGAGGACTTCAACTTTTTCTATTTCGCAATCGCGGTCTTCGGGAGCTTCTACGGCTACATGTCATGGCAAGGGTCACAGGGTTTTTTCAGCTCAGCGAAATCCCCGCATGAGCAGAAAATGGGCGGCATCATCGGCGTCTGGCGATGGATTCCTCAGGCGTTGGTGATGCTTATGATGCCGCTCGCGGCGCTGGCCATCATGAAGTTGCCGGAGTTCGCCGCGCAGGCGGAGGCCGTCAACCAGAGCCTGAAGACCATCCCCAACGAATACGTGCAGGGGCAGATGCGGGTTCCGCTGGCGATGGCCCAGATTCTGCCAATCGGGATCAAAGGACTGCTGGCGGCCACGATGCTCTTCGTGTCCTTCACCACCCACGACACCTATCTGCACTCCTGGGGCAGCATCTTCATCCAGGATGTCGTGATGCCCCTGCGCAAGAAATCCCTGACGCCGCAACAACATATACGCCTGCTGAGAGCATCGGTCATCGGGGTGGCGGTGTTCGCGTTCCTGTTCAGCCTCTGGTATCCCATGGGGCAGAAGATCCTCTTCTTCTTTGCCATCACCGGAACCATATGGCTGGGAGGCTCGGGTGCGGTGATCATCGGAGGGCTCTACTGGCGGCGCGGCACCACGGCCGGAGCTTACTGTGCCCTGACCGTGGGGGCAGTGCTGGGTGTGGCCGGGCTTGTCGTGCCGCAGTTCTGGCAGGCCCATTACGGCCGGCCATTCCCCATCAACGGGCAGGTGTTGTGGTTCATCGCGATGCTGAGCGCAATCGCAGTCTATGTGGGAGTCTCTCTTGTCACCGGCCGGGGGAAGCCCCCCTTCAACCTTGAGAAGATGCTACACAGGGGGCCTTACCGCCTCCCGGGCGATGAGCGCGAGGTCTATGAGGCTCCGAAAAGCCTCTGGCTGAAGATCACCGGAATCACCCCGGAGTTCAACCGGACGGACCGCATTCTCGCCATCGCGCTGGTGGCCTACCACGGGATCTACTTCTTGTGGTTCCTTGTCTTTAGCCTGATCAACATCGTCTACCCTGTCAGTGATGCCGTCTGGCTCAAGTACTGGTGGTTCGACATACGGTTGAAGCTGGCCATCAGTATTCCGGCCATCGTCTGGTTCACCATCGGAGGAGTGCTGGACATCCGGCGTCTCTTCCAGACTTTGAAGACCCTTCCCAGAGACGCGAGCGATGACGGAATGGTCCGGGAGCCGATCACCACGACGCCGGAAGCCTCCCCGTGCGAAGACATTCCGGCCACACTCATAGCCGCTACAGACCCGGGAAAGCCGGACCGGGCCTAGTTCAGTGGGCGTAGATCTGCGGAGGAGCGTGGAATCACCAGAGCCCGCACTTGCTGACCGGCGCGATAAAGGCTGACTGGCCCTCGGACTTCCAGAAGAGAACCCGGGGCAGGGTCCGCCGGAGCATTGTCCAACATTACTGCGATGGGCACACCCGAAGGATCTTCCAGCATCAGCATACGCTCTTCCCACCCCGCTACT
>JBBFLP010000197.1:0-6280 GCA_037478975.1 Armatimonadota bacterium | reverse complement strand
GCGCCGGCCACCACCTCGGCCACTCCACCCAGAAGCGTACGGTTCTCCTTCACCCCGAATTCCGTGACCCTGCCGCCAAGGAGATAGTCCACCCCGAGGACCCTGCCCGCTCTCGCCGCAGTCTCGGGATCAAGAATGCCGTCCGCCCGCAGCCGGTGCTCATCCATCAAACGCTCCAGCTGGGCGCGCTCGATGACCTGCACCCCGCCCAGCTTCACCAGTTCGGAGATGATCATATCCGTCAGGCCCCGGCTGAGCGGAGTGCCGCGAAACTCCGCCGTGGCCTCGAACGGCACGACGGCGATCCGCTTCACGCCCTGTGCAGGCGCACTTGCGGCAAGGGGGAGCATCAATAGAGACAATGCCCACGCCAGCGCTCTGATCCTCATGACGGCCTTACCTCCCGGCCCGGATTCAGCGCGGGGTCCGCGAATACTCTTCATCCACCATCCGGCGGATCATACTCAGATTGACCGCGTCGTAGTCGTCCAGAACCCCGGCCCGCCTGTAATGTAAGACCGCCTCAGCCTCCATTCCCTCCCGCAGGTAGGCATCGGCCAGCAGACAGTGATAGGCAGGATCATCCTTTTTGAGGCGGACGGCCGTGCTCAGCACGTCAATCGCTTCGTGTGTGCGGCCGCAGCGCAGAAGCAGGGCTCCCAGCCGCATTGCGTAGTAGGGGTCGTCGGGGGCATAGATTGTAGCGTGCTGGAAGTGAGTGATGGCCTCTTCCAGCCGCCCCACCCGGCTGTAAAACTCGGCCAGGCCAAAATGATAGAAACTGTCCGTACGGGCGAGTTCCACCGCCTTTTCCGTCTCGGCGATGGCCGCCTGCTTCAGTCCGCACTCCCAGAGCGCCTTGCCCAGTTTGAAGCGGTACAGAGGATTACTTTCGTCGTAAGCGACAGCCCTGCGGTACTCCACCACCGCCGCCTGCCATTTGCCGTAGCTGCGGTAGAGCTCCGCCAGACTGTAATGGGGCTCCGCCTTCCGGGGATTGGCGCGGATGGCTTCCTTGTATTGAGACAGAGCCTTAGCAGATTCTCCGGCAAGACAGTAAGCGTCCCCCAGACGCGTCCGACGGTCCGGGTTAGCCTGATCCTGCCCCACGGCTTTGCGGTAGTCGCGGATAGCTGCGTCCAGTTCGCCGGCCGCGAGGTGGCAATCGCCGGCGAACTGGCTTTCGTCGGCCGAGCTCCGCGCCCGCCCCGGACCTGTTCCCGGGCAACGCCCCCTTTGCTGCTGTTCCTTACGCGGCGAACTCATCTGCCGGAGTCTTTCTGTCCCTGACGTCTCTGCTATCAAGGATTATGGTCACCGGACCGTCGTTTGTCAGCCCCACCCGCATATGCGCCTGAAACTCGCCCGTGGATACCGGTATTCCTGTCTCACGAAGGCGCAGCACGAACTCGTCAAAAAGGACTCTGGCCTCCTCCGGCGGGGCAGCATCGGAAAAGCCCGGCCTTCGTCCGCGCCGGGCATCCGCCAGAAGGGTAAACTGCGAGACAGCCAGGACTTCCCCGCCGACGTCTCTCACGGAGAGGTTCATCTTGCCCTGTTCGTCCTGAAAGATGCGCAGGCCTGCGACCCGGTCCGCCATCCAGGCCGCGTCGCGGCCCTCGTCGCCCCGTGCGACTCCGAGCAGGACCAGCAGCCCCGACCCGATGCCGGCCACCCGCCGGTCATCAACATCCACGTGCGCGTCCGCCACGCGCTGGACGACCGCTCTCACTTCGTCCTTCTGGTCCGGGCCGGCTTTCCTCCCAGCCGGTGGATGCGCAGAACGTCGTTCAGCTTGGCCACGTTGGCCATCACCTGGTTGAGCTGGCTCAGACTCTCCACCTCCACCTGCAGATGGAAGGACGCCATCTTGTTGGGAAGAGCCCTGATGTTGGCAGACCGGATGTTGATGCGCGCCTCGCTGAAGATGGCCGAGATATCCGAAAGCAGGCCCATCCGGTCCAGAGTCTCGATGCTGATGTCCGCCACATACGTGCCGCCCGGCTCCCCGCCCCAGTCTACCTCCACCAGGCGCTCCGGCTCGGAGGCGCGGTAGCCGGTGACGTTCGGACACGTCTGACGGTGCAGCACGAGCCCCTTGCCGCGCGTGACAAACCCGATGACCTCATCCCCCGGCAGCGGCAGGCAGCACTTCGCCCGCGCCACCATCATCTGCTCCGCCCCCTCCAGCTCCACCCGCCCCTCACGGATCCGGCGCCGGCTCTCCGGCAGAACGGGCTGAGGTTGCTCAGGAGGAGCCAGGCGATGCAGAACCGCCTGAGCGCCCAGGTGGCCGAACCCGATCGCGGCGAGCAGGTCGTCCTCCGTCTGCTTGTTGAAGACCTGCAGCACTTTCGTCAGGTTCTCGCTCTTCAGGACCGAGCGGTCCAGGCCTTGACGTTCACACTCTTTCTCCAGCATCTCCCGCCCGCGCTGCACGCTCTCCGCGAACTGCAGGTTGCGGAAATGAGCCTTGATCTTGCTGCGGGCGTGACCGGTCTTAACGAAGTTCAGCCAGTCCAGACTGGGGGAAGAGTTGCTGCGGGTGACGATGTCCACCACCGCGCCGTTCGTTAGCTTGTAAGAAAGGGGCACAATGCGGCCATTCACTTTCGCGGCCACGCAGTGATGCCCCAGGTCGCTGTGGATGCGGTATGCGAAGTCCACCGGGGTGCTCCCGGCGGGGAGGTCTATGACGTCGCCCTTCGGGGTGAAGACGAAAACTTGATCCGTAAACAGGTCGTTGATGACGGAACGCAGAAACTCCGTGGCATCCTTGCTATCGGCCTGCCAGTCAAACAGCTGCTGCCGCAGCCAGGAGAGTTTCCGGTCGAACCCGTTGGACCCGGAGGTGCCTTCCTTGTACTGCCAGTGCGCCGCTATGCCGAACTCGGCGGTGCGGTGCATCTCCCAGGTACGGATCTGGATCTCCAGCGGCTCCCCGTGCGGTCCGATGACCTTCGTATGCAGTGACTGATACATATTGGGCTTGGCGCGGGCGATATAGTCGTCGAACCGCTCGGGGATGGGAATCCACAGATCATGCACGATGCCGAGCGCGTGGTAACACTCCGGCACAGTGTTCACGATGATGCGCACCGCGATAAGATCGTAAATCTCTTCGAAGGGCAGGTTCTCCTTGAGCATCTTCTGGTAGATGCTCCACAGGTGCTTCGGCCGCCCGTGGATCTCGGCGTCAATGCCCGCACGCTTCAGCCTGTGCGAGATCATATCGATGGCCTTCTTGATGTCCGCCTCACGGTCCGCGCGACGGCGGTCTATGAGGTCCACGAGCTTCTGATACATCTCGGGCTCGCGGTATTTAAAGGCCAGGTCCTCCAGCTGCCACTTGATCTTCCACACCCCCAGCCGGTGCGCCAGGGGCGCGTAGATCTGCATCGTCTCTTCGGCGACCTTCAGCTGCCGCTCCCGCTCCAGCCCGTGCAGGGTGCTCATATTGTGGAGCCGGTCCGCCAGCTTGATCATCATCACACGCAGATCGCGCGCCACCGCAAGGAAGATCTTGCGAAGGTTCTCCGCGTTGCGGCGCATCTCCGCGCGGCGCTTACGTGAGGGAGAGTCGCCATCCTGAGAGCGGGTCTCAAAATCCGCCAACTTCAGCTTGGTGACGCCATCCACCATGGTCGCCACCTCGTCGCCGAAGCGCTCGCGGATCTCATCCAGCGTAGTCTCGCTGTCTTCGACGACGTCGTGCAAGAGCCCCGCCGCAATGCAGGCAGGATCCATCTGGACGTCCGCCAGAATAAACGCGGTGGCTACTGGGTGAGTGAAGTAGGGGTCCCCGGTGCGGCGCGTCTGCCCCTCGTGCCGCTCGCGCGCGAAGTGAAAGCTCCGCCGCACGATATCCAGGTCGCCGTCAGGATTGTAGAGGCGGATCCGTTCGAGAAGCTCTTCCAGTTTGTCTTCATACAGACCGGCGGAAGCCTCCGGATGCCCGGCATCCTGTTCCGCCACGGCCTGCAGAGGGGCTGTCATTCTTGCACCGCCGGAAGGTCCCGGAGAACGATCTCAGCACGGCCGGAACCGTTATACGCGTTTACTCTAAGATTGTAACAGATTTTGAACAAACGGTCCCCTGAAAGGCTGGAAACGGCATCTCCCATACCGAAACCGACCACGCTGACGGGACCGGGAGCTCCGCAGAGTTCGGCCCGCAGGTGCCTGCCGCCCTCCCCCACACAACGGACATTTTCCAGCCGCACCCCGGAGGACATCAAAACCGGCTCGGGGTTGCCCTCCCCGAAGGGAGCAAGCCTGACAACCTCCTGAGCCAACTGGAGCGACAGTTGCTCCACCGGAACTTCCGCTTCCACCTCCAGCCGCGGCTGAAGGTCGGCGGGAGTGAGCCACTGCTGCGCCAGCTCATTGACTGCAACGCGGAACTCGCGAAGGCGTTCCCGGGCCAAAGAGAGGCCCGCTGCCATCGCGTGCCCCCCTCCCCTGACAAGATCTTCTCCCAGCTCCTCCAGCGCCCTCGCCCAGTGGAAACCGGGGATTCCTCGCGCCGACCCGTGCCAGTGCCCGTCCCGCAGCGTGAGCACCACGGCCGGGCGGTAGAAGGTCTCCACCAGCTTGCCCGCCACGATACCAATGACTCCGGGATGCCAGCCCTCCCGCCCGATAACCAGGACTGCGTCTTCGCTGATGCCGCTCTCGAAGATCGCCTGAATGGCCTCAGCCTGAATGCGCCGCTGTTCCTGCTGCCTCTGCGTGTTGCGCTCGGTCAGGATGGCTGCCAGCTCCTCCGCGCGGGCGGAATCCCGGGTGAGCAGAAGTTCCAGCGCTTCGTCCGCCTCGGCCAGCCGCCCGGCCGCATTGATGCGCGGCCCCAGCCGGAAGCCGATATCCTCGGTCCCCAGGCTTTCCCCCAGACCGGAAAGCCTCAGGAGCGCGCGGATACCCTCCTTCTGAGAGCTCGCCAAGGAGCGCAGGCCGTGGTAGACGTAGGCGCGGTTCTCACCCAGCAGCGGGACGCAGTCGCTAACCGTCCCGAGCGCCACCAGGTCCAAGAAGTGTCGGTGCAGCGCGTCCAGATCAACTCCCCGCCGCAGGCACAACGCCTGGCAGAGTTTGTAGGCCACCCCCACCCCGGCCAATCCCCGGAAAGGATATGAGCTTCCCGGAACCAGAGGATCCACCACCGCGAACGCCTCCGGCAGGGTATCGGCGGGCTCGTGGTGGTCCGAGACCACCACATCCAGTCCCAGCTGCCGGGCGCGTGTGCAGGCCTCGAAGGCCGTGATGCCGCAGTCAGCCGTCAGTATGAGGCTCACGCCTTCGGAAGCGGCCCGCTCCAGAGCTGCCACGCTCACACCATAACCGTCGCGCGCACGCGACGGCACAAAAGGCCGCACCTTCGCCCCCAGCTTCCCCAACACGCGCGTCAGGAGTGCCGCGCTGGTCACGCCGTCCACATCGTAATCCCCGTGAACAAGGATGCTTTCGCCCGAGTCTATAGCGCGGATCAGGCGGTCAACGGCCTGTTCAGCGTCGGGAAGGAGAAATGGATCGGGAACGGTAGCGGTGGAGGGATTCAGGAAATCACTGGCGGCGGAGACGGTCCTGATGCCCCGCCTGGCAAGCAGCAGAGCCGTGACAGGATGCAGACCCAGTCCCCGCGAGAGGTCTTCCCCCCCATCCAACGGGGGCTCCATCAGCGTCCAGACCCTCTCCATCCGTCCCGGCTTATCGTCCATCCCTGGAAACAGCGCGAATGACTCCTTCTATTACTGATTCCTTTTTCAATGCCAGCGGCCTGCAGTCCTCCCCTATGGAAAACTGCAGGCCGCCAAGATTCGCCCGCTGCGGCTGCCGTATAGCCCAGGGATATGAGCTAGAACCGGCGCTTGCGCCGTTTCGCCTGCTGGGTGCGAGGCTTTGCCTTCGGAGCCCCGCCGGCCACCGGACGAGCCTCCACGTCTTCTTCCTCCTCTCGGTCGCCGTCGGAGGAGGCCCCGACTATCTCCAGCGCCTCGCGGGACGGCCTCTCCACCAGCGGCTTCATCTCGGCCGGGGTCAACTGCCCCTTAGCCTTGCGCGCCTGCCGCTCCCAGAGAACCAGAAGCGGGCTGGCGTTGAAGATGGAGGAGTATGTCCCGATGACGATACCCACAAGCAGCACCGCGGTGAAGTGGTGCAGAACGGACCCGCCGAACAGCAGCAGGGTGACCAGCACCAGGACCACCGTCAACGACGTGTTGATGGACCGCGCGAAGGTCTGCAGGATGCTGCGGTTGACCATCTGCTCGAAGGTCTCGCC
>JBBFLP010000196.1:0-6315 GCA_037478975.1 Armatimonadota bacterium | reverse complement strand
TATCGAAGCCCCCGCACTCAATGGCGGCCAACGCTTCTTGCTCGCCGCAGGAACATCCCAGAAAACGCACCTTACCCTGCTCGCGAGCTTTCTGCATCTCAGCAAGAGCATCTCCCCGCTGAATCACCTGGAGCGGCGCGGAATGAATCTGATAGACATCAATTACGTCCGTGCGGAGCTTGCGAAGGCTTTCTTCAAGGAACTTCCACATGGCCTCTGGCGAGTAGTCGTAGACGGACCCGCTCTCATCGCACCATTCTCCCCACTTTGTGGCCAGGATGAACTCATCCCGCCGGGAGGAAAGCGCCTTCCCGATCCGCTCCTCGCTGGCCCAGTAGGCAGCCGCCGTATCAATGAAGTTGATGCCGCTATCGAGGACGTGGTTCAGGAACTGAATCGCCTCACTCTCAGAAGGTGGTTGGCCCGTATCCCCCTCCCCACGGATCCCCCACGGCCGGCCCACCTCAAGCGCCCCTAACCCGATGACCGACACCTGAAGACCTGTCCTGCCCAGACTCCTGTACTCCAAACTCAGCACCTCGTTCTGTTCTGTGATACCTCCGCGCACCAGTAGGCGGCCGGATAGATTGTTCCCGCAAGTGACGCTGCCTGCAACACGCGGATAATCCGTCCGTTCCATATGCGGAAAGAAGGGAGATTCGAGTATGATACTGCCTGGCCCGGTCCCTTTCGCCGGGCCGTCTCCCGGCTCCGCGCCATATCTGAGACCCAGAGGATTACCGGATTTGTCCAAGGCTCGTCGTTTTCTTCTCCTGGCGGCTGTTGCGCTTGCCGTCACCGCGGCAGGGCGCGCCGACGTGATTTCTGGTCCCTCCCCGTCCCCATCTCACTCCACACAACAGGAACACGGTGAGACCTGGCACGGCCATACAGTGACCGAGGAAGAAGCCACGCGGGAGGCCGAGCGGGAGATCCTGCCCCTTCTTCTGGAACTGGCGCTGGTGCTGGTGGCGGCCAAGATCGGGGCCGAGCTGGTCGAGAGAAGGGGGCAGCCCGCAGTGCTGGGTGAGCTTGCTGTTGGTGTGCTTCTCGGAAACCTCTCCTTACTGGGATTCCACGCCTTTGACATTCTGAAGACAAGTGTCCCCCTGAATATCGCGGCGCAGGTAGGCGTCATTCTGCTGCTCTTCGAGGTCGGTCTTGAGTCCAGGATGCGCGACCTGCTGGCGGTGGGTTTGAGTTCTCTCGTGGTGGCTGTCGCCGGCGTCGTGGCGCCGATGATGTTGGGCTATTTCGTCGGTGTGCTTCTCCTCCCGGAGGAACTGCCGCTGGCGCACGTCTTCCTGGGAGCCACCCTCTGCGCCACCAGCGTCGGCATAACCGCCAGAGTTTTGAAGGATCTGAACAAGACGCAAACCAAGGAAGCCCGCATTATCCTGGGTGCGGCGGTCATTGATGATGTGCTTGGGCTGGTCGTGCTTGCGGTGGTCAGCGGCGTCATCGCAGCTGCCAACCGGGGTGGAGACGGCGGGATCTCTGTCGGGCAGGTGGCTCTCATCCTGGGGAAAGCCACGGTCTTTCTGGCTGCAGCTCTTGCGGTCGGCAGCGTGGCGGCGCGACCTCTGATGAATCTGATGTCGGCAATGCGCGTTCCCGGAGTGATGCTGGCGGTCAGTGTTTCCATCTGTTTCGTTCTTGCGGGGCTTGCCGGTCTGGTGGGTCTTGCCCCGATCGTTGGTGCATTCGCTGCCGGTCTAATTCTGGAGCCCCGGCACTTCGAACGCTTCCGCGTCCGGGGAGAACGTCCGCTGGAAGAGGTCATCCAGCCGCTGGGGGCCATCTTCGTGCCGGTGTTCTTCGTTGTCATGGGGCTTCACGTGGATCTGAGATCGTTCGGTGATGTCTCCATGCTGGGCCTCGCCGCGGCGCTGGTTGCCGCAGCCATCGCCGGAAAGATGGTTTGCGGGCTGGCGGTCGTCCAGAAGGGAGTGAACCGCCTGATTGTGAGTGTGGGAATGGTCCCTCGAGGCGAGGTGGGACTGATCTTCGCGAGCATCGGCGCTGCTCTGGTGCTGGGCGGAGAGCCGGTCATCTCTTCGTCCATCTACTCCGCCATTGTGGTGATGGTGGTCGTCACCACGTTGATTACGCCCCTCTGGCTGAAGCATCTCTTCTCGAAGCCCGATACAAAGGCAGGCCGTCCACGGAAGGCAGGACGCCACGCCGACGCGCAGGAAACATCTGTGTAGGGCCGCGCAAAGGGAGAGACGATGCTGACTGACGTTGAAATAGCCCAGCAGGCCGTTCCGGAGCCGATTACAGCAGTGGCAGGGCGTCTCGGCCTTGCAGAGACAGACATTGAGCTTTACGGTCCGGTAAAGGCCAAAGTCACGATGGATGCCATCCATCGCTTCTCGGACCGCCCGGACGGCAGGCTCATCCTGGTGACGGGCATCACACCTACACCTGCGGGCGAAGGCAAGACCACGACGACCATCGGCCTCGGCGACGCCCTGCGCCGTCTGGGCCACTCCGCGTGCATTGCCATCCGGGAACCGAGCCTGGGGCCGTGCTTCGGGCTCAAAGGAGGTGCCACCGGCGGCGGCTACGCGCAGGTCATCCCGATGGTGGACATCAACCTGCACTTCAACGGCGATTTCCACGCCATCACGTCGGCGCATAACCTGCTGTCCGCGCTTCTGGACAATCATATCCACCGGGGTGACGCCTTCAACATAGACCCGTACGAAGTGATGTGGCGCCGGGTTATAGATATGAACGACCGCTCGCTGCGGGAGATCGTGACCGGTCTGGGCGGGCGGGCGAATGGCCTTCCCCGGCAGACGGGCTTCGACATTACGACCGCAAGCGAGGTGATGGCTCTGCTGTGCCTTGCCACGGACCTAGAGGATCTGAAACGGCGTCTCGCCAGGATCGTTGTGGCCCTGGACCGGCAGGGCAACCCCGTCACCGCAGAGGCGCTGAAAGCCTCGGGGGCGATGGCCGTACTGCTGAGGGATGCCATCAAACCCAACCTGGTTCAGACACTGGAAGGGACTCCGGCGTTCGTCCACGGGGGGCCATTCGGCAACATCGCGCACGGCTGCAGCTCCGTCATCGCCACTCGCCTGGCGCTGAAGCTGGCGGATTATGTAATCACCGAGGCAGGGTTTGGAAGCGATCTGGGTGCGGAGAAGTTCTTCAACATCAAATGCCGCACTGCCGGCCTGACACCTGCGTGTGCCGTGGTGGTTGCGACAGTGCGCGCGCTCAAGATGCATGGTGGGGCCGCCAAGGATCGTCTGGCAGAGCCGGATGCGGCAGCGCTGGAGCGGGGGCTGGAGAACCTCTGGAAGCATTGCGAGAACGTGGAGCTGCACGGAGTGCCGCCCGTGGTAGCCGTCAACCGGTTCGAGTCCGATTCGGAAGAGGAGCTTTCGCTTCTGATGGAGCGCTGCCGGGAGCGGGGCATTTGCGTGGCGCTGGCAGATCACTGGAAGCGGGGAGGCGAAGGAGCCGAAGACCTGGCCCGCGCCGTGCTGGAGACCATTTCAAAACGGCAGTCCAACTTCCGGTTCCTCTACGATCTGGCCCGTCCCATTGAAGAGAAGGTGGAGACCATCGCCAGGCAGGTTTACGGAGCGGACCGTGTGGTGTTCACGCTGGAAGCGGAGAAGAAGCTGGCGCTGATAAGCCGCCTGGGCTTCGGGGGACTTCCAGTGTGTATGGCGAAGACTCAGAATTCGCTCTCCGACGATCCGCTGCTCCTGGGACGCCCGGCAGGCTTCCGGCTCACGGTTCGGGATGCCAGAGTATCCGCCGGGGCCGGTTTCGTGGTTATATACACCGGCACCATTATGACCATGCCCGGCCTGCCACCACGGCCGGCTGCGGAGAACATGCAGCTTGTGGACGGACAGGTGGTGGGACTGTCCTGACAGGCCTGGTGCGAACCGGTGGCAATACTGCGTCGAAGTGAGATAAGCTGAGGAGGAAGCCCGCAGCTTATCTCACCCACGGTGACAGGACCAGGCACAATCTACGCGCTGGGAGCCGCATTACTGTTCGGCGCCAGCACGCCTTTCGCGAAGCTCCTCGGCGAGAACGTCCATCCGGTCGTTCTTGCAGGATTGCTGTACCTGGGAGCGGGCGCCGGTCTTGGAGTCTGGTTGCTGTTACGCCCATCCTGTCTCTCCGAGGAAGCATCATTGCGCAGGCGAGATTTTCCCTACCTGGCAGGCGCTATCCTGCTGGGAGGGGCAGCCGGGCCTGCTCTTCTGATGACCGGCCTCCAGCAGATGAGCGCCTCCACCGCCTCGTTGCTCCTGAACCTGGAAGGTGTCTTCACTGTGGCCGTGGCGCGTTTGTTATTCCGCGAACACGTGCCCTTCAGGATTCTGGCAGGAATGCTGCTGATCGTTGCGGGGGGCGTTGCGCTTTCCTGGACGGGCCGGCCGGATGGCTCCACCCTCACAGGACCGCTCCTGGTAATGGGAGCCTGCGTCTGCTGGGCGCTGGACAACAACCTGACTCGTTGTGTGTCTGCGTCGGACCCGGCGCAGATCGCGGCTCTGAAAGGCTGGGTGGCAGGAACTGCTAATGTGGGGCTGGGGCTATGGGCCGGCGGCAGCCTGCCTTCGTTGCCGCTCGGTCTGCAGGTAGCGCTTGTGGGCACTCTTGGCTACGGTGTCAGTCTTGCGATGTTTATCGCCTCGTTGCGAGAGATCGGCGCAGCCCGGGCCGGGGGGTATTTCTCGACGGCGCCTTTCGTGGGAGCATTCCTCTCGGTTGTCTTGCTGAGAGATACCATTCACGTGACGCTTGTCCTTGCTGCGACCCTGATGGCCGCCGGGGTCTGGCTGCACCTGACGGAATGGCATCATCACGAGCACCATCACGATGAGACGACACACGAGCATCGCCACACGCATTTCGACCTGCACCACGATCACCCCCATCCCTATCCCTGGGATCCTGCCCGGCCGCACAGCCACGAACACTTCCATCAACCTCTGAGACACACTCACGCTCATTTCCCCGATATCCATCACCGTCATCTGCACAACGTATGACCCCTCGCCTCTCCGTCAGGGCATCCAAGGGGAGGACTGCTGGCAGGGGAACTCTAAAACATCCCTGAAACGCACCAATCGGGTGCCTACCGGCTTCAGGCAAATATTTCTTCAAGACGGAGGAAAACCACATGAGTCGGGAATCCGACGAGATGTCCCGCCGGGATTTCCTGGCAAAGAGCGTGGCCGGTTTTACGCTGGCATCGCTTCCGGCCTGGTTCGCCCGTGAAGCGCGCGCGGCCAGCGAGGAGGCTGCCGCCGCACGTCCCCGCCGCATCGCCAGGAACGACACGATCCAGATCGGGGTGATCGGCCCCGGCGGCAGCAAGAAGGGCTACCATATGGGTCTAAATGTCACCCGGCAGCTCGCCAGCAAAGAGGGGGTAAAAGTGGTGGCCGCCTGCGACGTGGACGCCACCCACCTGAAAGAAGCCTGCGACGCCTTCGGGCCGGACTGCAAGCCCTACCGCGACTTCCGCGATCTGCTTGCGGATCGCAATGTGGACGCCGTTGTGATAGGCACGCCGGATCACTGGCACGCATACATTTGCATCGCCGCGATGAAGGCCGGCAAGGATGTCTACTGCGAAAAGCCCCTCACGCTGACCATTGACGAGGGAAAGAAACTGGTGAAAGTCTGGCGGGAGACGGGCCGGGTATTCCAGACTGGCAGCCAGCAGCGCTCCGATGCGAAGTTCCGCCTGGCCTGCGAGCTCGTCCGGAACGGACGTCTGGGCAGACTGAAGCTCGTTTCAACACACCTTCCCACCGGACCGAACGGAGGCCCCTTTGAGGTGCAGCGCGCGCCGAGCGACCTGGACTGGAACATGTGGCTGGGGCCGGCGCGCTGGACACCCTACATACCGGAGCGCTGCCATCGCGACTTCCGCTGGTGGATGGAGTACTCCGGCGGCATGCTGACAGACTGGGGTGCGCATCATAACGACATCGCTCAGTGGGCGCTGGGTATGGACCGCTCCGGCCCGGTATCCGTTCACGGCTCTGGAAAATACCCGGCGGTTCTGGGACCGAGCTGCTTCAACACCTTCCCTGAGTTCGACCTGGAGTTCAAATATGCTAACGGCGTGACTTTGCGCTGCACGAATCAGGGAGAAAATGGCGTCAACTTCATCGGCGAGGAGGGCTCTATCTTTGTCTCGCGGGGACAGATCAGGGCAAGCGATGAGAGACTTCTGAATGACCCGCTTCCTGCGAATGCGGAAAGGTTGTATGTGTCGGACGATCACGGGCAGAACTTCCTGGACTGCATCCGCAGCCGGAA
>JBBFLP010000195.1:0-6330 GCA_037478975.1 Armatimonadota bacterium | reverse complement strand
TCCAGATCCTTCAGCTGATCCTCGCCGACGTTTGGGATGTCCCGCGTGATCTCCTCGGGACCCAGCTTGGTATCCCGGGCCTCTGTCTCATATTTCTCGATGTGGACGGAGGTGTAGACGTCGTCCTTCACCAGCCGGCTGGAAAGCAGGATGGCGTCCTCGTAGTTGTAACCCCGCCACGGCACAAAGGCGACCAGCACGTTCTTGCCCAGTCCCAACTCGCCGTGATCTGTACACGGGCCGTCCGCCAGAACATCTCCCGCCCGCACACGCTGACCGGCGCGGACCACCGGCTTCTGCGTGATGCAAGTGCCCTGGTTGGAGCGCAGCAGGTTCAGCAGGGCATAGGTGTCCACCGTGCCGTCCTCGCGCTCGACGACGATCTCTTCCGCCGTGACCCGCTTGACCACGCCGTTGGCTTTCGCCAGCACCATGGCCCCGGAATCCCGGGCCACGCGCTCTTCCAGCCCGGTCTTGACCTGCGGGCTCTCAGCGCGGAGCAGCGGCACCGCCTGACGCTGCATGTTGGAGCCCATCAGGGCGCGGTTCGCGTCGTCGTTCTCCAGGAACGGAATGAGCGCCGTCGCCACGGAGACCATCTGATCCGCGGAGACTTCCATATAGTCCACGGTCTTCGGATCCACCGTCGGATACTGGCTGCCCTCCCGGACGATGACCTTCTCCTCCAGAATGCGGCCGTTCTCGTCCGTCTTAGCCGTAGCCGGCAGGATGCGCGGGACGTGCGGCTCGTCACTCAGGTGCGTGATCTGCCTGCGCTCCTCTTCCTCGGCCGATAGCCAAACCAGCTCCTTCGTGGCCACCCCGTCCTTCACCACGCGATAGGGCGTTCTCAGGAAGCCGTATTCATCTATTTTTGCGTGGCAGGCCATGGAGCCGATGAGCCCGATGTTCGGGCCTTCCGGCGTCTCGATGGGACAGATGCGCCCGAAGTGCGAATGGTGAACGTCGCGCACTTCCAGCTTGGCGCTCTGACGCGAGAGTCCGCCCGGCCCCAGCGCCGAAAGTCTTCGTTTGTGGGCAAGCTCCGCCAGCGGGTTGGTCTGGTCCATGAACTGGCTGAGCTGGCTGGAGCCGAAGAAGCTTTTGATGCTGGCCGAGATGGGTTTCACCGACAGCACCACGTTGGGCATGATGTTGCCCGGGTCGGCGCTGGTCATGCGCTCCTTGGCCACCTTCTCCATCCTCAGGAAGCCCAGGCGGAGCTGGCTCTGCAACAGCTCGCCGATGGACCGGACGCGCTTGTTCTCCAGGTGGTCAATATCATCCGTGGACGCCAGATAGTCGTCCGAAGTCTGGCTCAGGCGGATGATGTAGCGCAGGATCTCCAGCAGGTCCGTGGTGGTGACGTGCGTAACGCTCTCCGGGATGCTGGTTCCCAGTTTCCGGTTCAGCTTGTAGCGCCCCACCCTGCCAAGGTCATAGCGCCGGTTATCAAAAAAGATGGAGTTCAGCAGGTTGCGCGAGCTGTCCAGCGTGGCGGGATCGCCCGGGCGCATCTTGCGGTAGATATCCAGCAGCGCCTCCTCGGCATCGTGCGTCCCGTCCGCGTCCAGTGTGGCGTCCACATATCGCGGCACCGCCAGGACTTCCAGCGACTTCAGGCCGAACCCTTCGATCTTGCGGGCCGCCTCCTCGCTGATGCGCTCGTACGCGGCCACCAGCAGCTTCCCGGTCTTGGGGTCCAGGATATCCTCCACAGGCCTGCGGCCCTTCAGCGCGGCCCGGTCCGTTTCGTGGAGCACTTCACGGGTGCTGAAGTAGTCCAGGATCTCCCGGGTGGTGCCGCAGGGCACCGCCGGACGGTGCACGGGCACTGTCTCATAGCCGGCCTTCCTCAGCTTGGAGATGTCGCGGGCCTTGAGCTGCTTGCCGGCCTCCACCAGGACCTCACCGGTCTCTTTGTCCACGATGGACTCACGCAGCACACAGCCAGCGGCATCGGTCAGAGAGGCCTCGGCCGGAGCAGTGGGACACGCCTGAGGGAAACTGCTGAGAGCACGGATCAGCGTGGTCAGCGGGAATTTGCGGGTCTGCCCGATGCGCACCGTCACCACGTCGTTGGCATCGGACTCCACCTCCACCCACGCCCCTTCGTTCGGGATGATGGTGGCGTAGTACAGGATGCGCCCGGAGATATCCATGGTGTCCTTGAAGTACACCCCGGGCGAGCGGGCAAGCTGGCTCACCACCACGCGCTCGGCGCCGTTGATGATGAACGTTCCCCGCTCCGTCATCAGGGGCAGGTCGCCCAGATAGACATCGGTCTCCGTAATCTCACCGTCGCGGGTCTTCAGCCGGACGACCGCCCTGATGGGAGCCTCATGCGTCAGGTCGCGGTCGCGGCACTCCTCCAGAGGATACTTGGGCTCGCCCATATGGTAGTCCACCAGCTCCAGCTCCAGGTTGCCGGTGAAATCCGTGATGGGCGAAAAGCTCCGGAGGAGTTCCCGGAGGCCATCTCTAAGGAACCACTCGTAGGAGTCCAGCTGGATCTGGACGAGATTGGGCAACTCAACAACAGGGTCGGCGCGCTTCAGCCTGTGTTGTACCTGCATGATGTAGAGGTCCTCCTGCGGGT
Source organism: Armatimonadota bacterium (assembly GCA_037478975.1). GTDB lineage: Bacteria > Armatimonadota > UBA5829 > DSUL01 > DSUL01 > CALCJH01. Next base: position 3,731 of record JBBFLP010000195.1, on the reverse strand, counting down.
TACACGCAAACCGTCATTATAACATGGGTTCCGCCGCCCGGCCACAGCCGGAAAGCCCGCGAACAGGCACTCTCTTCGCGGGCTGAAGGCCGGTCTGCCACGTCGCGCAGAACCGGCCGCCATATCTCCTTGCGGGAATAAGCGTGAGGATGACGGGATAACGCGAACACCGGGAGGATTATACGCGCTTGCGCCCCGGAATGTCTTCCGTCACGCAGCCCCCATCCGCCTTTTTTGCAGTTTTACCGGCGCTGTTCCTGACTGCAGACGTCAGGAGAGGCCGCAGCCGGTGGCCGCGGCCTCTCCGAAGAACACAACGGGCTTGTAAGCCCGGGCGTGTTTACTTGATCTCGACTGTCCCGCCCTGCTCTTCTACCTGAGCCTTGATCTTCTCGGCCTCTTCCTTGTTGACGCCTTCCTTGATGGGCTGCGGAGCGCCTTCCACCAGATCCTTGGCCTCCTTCAGACCCAGGCCGGTGATCTCGCGGACCACCTTGATGACCTGGATCTTCTTGTCGCCCGCGGCGGTCAGGATGACGTCGAACGAGGTCTTCTCCTCGGCCTCGGCGGCTCCGGCATCAGCGGCAGCCGCGGGGGCAGCCACAGCTGCGGCGGCCACGGGCATCGCGGACACCCCGAACTCCTCCTGCAGAGCCTTCACGAACTCGTTCAGCTCCAGAACGGTCATATTCTTGACTGTCTCGACCAGTTCAGCTACGTTAGCCAACTCTTATTCCTCCTGTTTCGAATCTCTGATTGCAATACGCTCCGATGCACCGGGCACAGCCCGCATCCGGGTATCCCGGCGTCCTCACGCGGCGGCCTTCTTCTCGGCCACCCCCTGCAATGTCCATACAACGCTGCCGATGAGCTGCTGCAGCGTGCCTGCCAGATTGGCCAGGGGAGCCTGCAGCCCGCCCAGCACCTGGGCGATCATCTGCTCCCTGGGCGGCAGCTTCGCAATCTGCGTCACGGCCTCAGCCGAACACGGCTTGCCCTCAACCACTCCGCTGCGGATGGTCAGAGGACTTCGAGTCTCCTTGATGAAATCCGCCAGCAGCCGCGCCGGAGCCACGGAATCCCCCAGGCCGAACGCCACCGCCGTCGGACCCTCCAGGTTCTCCACCAGCTCCGCAAGGGGAGTGCCCTCCGCCGCGCGGCGGAGCAGCGTATTCTTCACCACCCGGAACGTCACCTGCTCCGGCCTCAAGCGCGACCGCAGCTCGTTGAAGTCCTTCATAGACAGCCCGCGGAAATCGGTCAGAATGACCGATTTCGAAGCCGCCAGCATCTCGCTGAGCTCACGGACCGTTTCCTGTTTCTTGGGTGTCGCCATTTTACTGTTCTGTCTCACCTCCTTTCCTGGCAGTTTGGTCTCCCTCAAACGGAAAAGCCCCGGACAGTCCCCGCACGGAAGGCGCGGGACGCCGAGGCGTAAACCGCGCGAGATCTATGACCACTGGACTGCCGCAAACACGATGCGCAGCGGGTCAGAGATACTCGCTAACTGCCTCGGCGGGCGGGCGGAGATATCCACCCATTAAGCTCCCCTTACCGGGAGCGCCTGCTTTCTCAGGCTTCTCCGTATGAAGCTGTCTTATCCGCGGACGCGCCCGCCGGGCCTCACCGGCCCGCGCGTCCGGCTACACACCGCGTTCCGCAAGCGACTGGGCCCGCTGGGTGTCCACCTGGAACCCCGGTCCCATGGTGCTGGAGACGGTGATCTTCTTGAGATACTTGCCCTTGGCTGCCGAGGGCTTTGCCTTCAGCAGAGCATTGATGAGCGCCGCGAAGTTCGCCAGCAGGTCCTCCGTGGGGAAGGACACCTTGCCGATGGCGGTGTGGATGATACCCGCTTTGTCCACACGGTATTCCACGCGGGTGGCCTTCTTGATGTCGTTGACCACTTTGGCCACGTCCATGGTGACTGTGCCCGCCTTCTGGTTGGGCATACGCGGACCCAGCAGACGTCCCAGCCGCGTCACCATTCCCATCACATCCGGGGTGGCCACGGCCACATCGAAGTCCCGCCAGCCTCCCTGAATGCGCTCGACCAGATCCTCTGCGCCCACGTAGTCCGCCCCGGCTTCTTCGGCTGCCTTGGCTGCGTCGCCCTTGGCGAACACAATGACCTTGCGCTTCTTTCCCGTGCCGGCGGGAAGGGACGCCGTCCCGCGGACCATCTGATCTCCGTGGCGGGGATCCACCCCCAGGTTCACGGAGACGTCCACGGTCTCATCAAACTTTGCGCTGGCTGCCTTCTTGACTGCCTCCAGGGCCTCCCGCGGTTCCAGCGGCTCGGTGGCGGGCACCCCGGCGGCTTTCAGAGCATTGACGTATCGCTCGCTTCTCTTCGGCATAGAAGTCCTCCCCTGACTCAGTCCACGATCTCGATGCCGGCGGAGCGGGCCGTTCCGGCGATGATCTTCATCGCGCCCTCGATATCCACGGCGTTCAAGTCCGGCATCTTTACGCGAGCGATCTCCTCAAGCTGCGCGCGGGTCACGCGGCCCACCTTGTTGCGGTTCGGCGTGCCAGAGCCCTTTTCGATGCCCGCGGCCTTCTTCAGGAGCTCCACGGCGGGGGGAGTTTTGAGGACATACGTAAACGAGCGATCTTCGTAGACCGTTATCTCCACCGGGACGATGGTGCCCATCTGGGAGGCGGTCTTCTCGTTATAGCTCTTGATAAACTCCATCATGTTGATGCCGTACTGCCCCAGAGCGGGGCCGACCGGCGGCGCGGGCGTCGCCTTGCCCGCGGGGATCTGGAGTTTGACGATCCCCAGCACTTTCTTGGCCATGCCTGTTCCTTTCGATCCTCCGTCAGTCAGATCTCCCACGCCCGGACCGCAAGGGGGCGGCGGCGTGGTACGGCGCGTGTTGGCGCGCGAGAAGGATGATACCCGGGAACACATTATGCCGCAACTGCGCGCCGTCTTTACGCTGGCCGCGGAACGCTACCCAAATCGCTGCCTCACTGTTTTCACATCAATGGCAAAGCCCCGACGCTGACCAGACAACGCAGCCGAGGCGTATGTGGCCGGAGGAAATCGAGTGTTGCCTTGCGGACAGCATCTGGCCTCCTGACGCTATTGGCGCGAGGGAGTTCACACTGGTGCACTGGCCGGGCCAGCGACAGACCCATCCCGCGGCTGTTCGTTAAGCACCGCCGTGGTAAGCCGAGGTAAATTGACAGCCCGAAGGAGCCTTCCTATAATCCGTATGTCTGTCCCGGACCGGATCACGGGGCGGACGCGCCGAAGTGGCGGAATGGCAGACGCGGCGGTCTCAAAAACCGCTGGGGCAACCCGTGTGGGTTCGACTCCCACCTTCGGCACTCTCCCCTCTTCCCGCCAAAGCGGTGCCTGTCCTGTTCTGCTCCTCATCCAGATGAACTTCCACCCGGAGCAGCACAGCTCGTGACTTACGGTGGTCGAGTAGCGCGGCGTCAGCCGCGCCTATCGAGACCGCGCTTTGCAGGATGTGCTTTCGACTCGCCCGCCGAAGGCGGGCGGCTCAACCACCGGAGGGGGCCCGCTCAATCGGTTCCGCCGGAGGCGCGGATCTCTGCCTGGGAGGGACGGAGGTATTCGGGAACGAGTTCCATCGGATCCAGCAGGCGGTCAGATCTGGCGTCCTGCAGCGCTGCTTCCAGCACATCCGCGATGCGAACCCGTGTGATGTCCGTGCGAAGCTTGAGGGACACCCCGCCAACATTCGCGGCAGAAA
>JBBFLP010000194.1:0-6342 GCA_037478975.1 Armatimonadota bacterium | reverse complement strand
TGCGTCCGGCGAAGGACGCCCGCATCCGCGTGAAGCTGCCGTCCTGGCTGGAGGCGACCGACGTCTTCGAGGTGTCAGGCGACGGCCTCGCCGAAGTCAAATGGAGCATCCGCGACGGCTGGCTGATTCTGGAACCGGGGGAGATCTATCTCAGCCGGTTCATCATCGCCACGGCCGACCGCTCGCTGCGGCAGGAGCTTCAGAGGCGCTATGAAGAGCTTTTTGCCGCCAACGTGGCTTCCCTGAAGGAAGAGCGGCGGAAGCTGGAGCAATCCAAGGGTCGAAGCGTCAGCGCTGCTTCTCCGGGCGCGTCACCGTGATCACCGTGTAACCCCTGTTGCGGCACAGCAGAAGGGCTGGATCCACCGGAAACGGCTTTTTCGGGTCGAACGCGCCCTGACGCTCCAGGCGGCCCTCCGCTCCGCGGTCTCTCCCGCCGTCCTCCAGCGGGGAGCGATAGGCAACGATGGCGATCTCATGGTTGCGGAACGGACCTCTTTCCGGCAGGTCCAGATCTGCCTGCCAGACGTCGCCGCCCGCGTGGATCATCACATAGTCCTTCCGGGTGACCAGGTTGCGGGCTATCATCCAGACTCCCGTGCCGGCCTCCCGGGGAAGTGTGATCTCTGCGGAGAGACGCACCCGCGAGCCTGCCGGCGCAACGGCGGGATCGGCTTCGACGCGGCGGAACCACCCGAACCGCACCGGGGCCGAAGACGTCAACCCGGAGCCGCTGCGGGCCAGGTGCACCGCGTCGGTCAGAGCCAGTGGTGCGTGCTTGTCTTCCTCCATCCGGATGGAGCTGAGAAGATACACTCCCGTGACGCCGGTATAGTCCTGGAACCCCTTCTTCCACACCCGGACGCGCACCTGACCGGTGGCTCCGCGCGAGGACTGCAGGGGTTTCATCTTCTGCTCCAGATCCTCGTCCGGGTCTCCGACCACCTGCTCAGCGGCGTAGCTGCCCACCGTCCGGGCCGCCGCTCCTGCCGCCGCGGCGGCGACGGGACCCGCTCCGGCGGCGGCCGCCACGCCCACCCCGGCCGCTGCGGCTCCTCCGGCCGCCTTGATGGCCCCCTTGATGGCTGAAGAGGCCGGCGTCACGACGATGTCCGAGACCATGCGGAACGGCCAGAGCACTACTCCGGTCACCGTAGAGAACAGTCCTTTGCCACCGGGCGGCGCTTTCAGATGGCAGTGTGCCCAGTCCACCGGCACGGCCCATACCCCGTCGGCGTCCGTGTCGTCGGTGCCCACCACCTCTCCCCGGTCGTCGAAAACAGCCACCGTGGCTCCGGCCAGGGGACGTCCATCTGCGGCGTCCAGCACCTGCCCGCCCGCCACGAGCCTGGCAGCGGATGCCGGCAGCGCTGCGGAAAGAGCCAGGGAGAGCACAACAAGGAATCTATAAGAAAAGCGAATGGCCATCGGTCTCACCTGAGAACTATATCCAGGCATTAGACCGATGGCCCACCCCGTCCTTCACGGGGCCGTGATAGCTGTGTTGATGTTTTTCAGGCGGCCATCGCAGGCGCGCCCGGCAGGGCGCTTCCCCAGGAGGTGACCTCCTCACATTCGAGAAGCCTGTCGGGCAGCGCTTCGAGAACCTCGGCAATGACCTGCGGAGCGACTCCGGCGGCGGCAGCCGCATCTGCTGCGGTCTGGGTGACCTCGCATCCGGCGAGATAGGAACCCTGAGCCAGTTTCGCGATGATGTTGCCGGCCCGCACGGCCGCGACGGTGGGATCAAGCTCTGCAGGGTCCGCGTCGCAGTGATGGGAGGAGATGGCGGTCGCGATGACATCCGGAATGCGCCAGGCTTCGGCCAGCATGGCTCCCACCAGGGCGTGGTCGGTACCCAGCACCTCCGTCTCGGCGGCGATGGAGTCGCCCCCATTCGCGCGAGCCGCCTGGATGGAGGCCGCAAACGCCGTCGGGGCGTTTCGCGCCACCACCAGCTTGCCGACATCGTGCAGAAGCCCCGCCACAAACGCCACTTCGCCATTGCGCCTGCTGCCGGTCATCTGGCGCAGCAGCAGTTCTGCGGATGCCCCCGTGGAGACGCAGTGCTTCCAGAATGCCTGCCAGCTCAGACCGGGCACACTCTCCTCGGGGAGAATGTGCTCAACTACGGAGGCAGCAAGTGCGATGGTCCGCACAGCGCCGAACCCCAGTGTCACCACAGCCTCCGTCACCGTCTCCGCCCGCGTCAGCCGACCGTAGAAGGCAGAGTTCGCCATCCTGAGCACCTTGGTGGACAGTCCCGGGTCCAGCATAATGGCCTGGGCCACGTCCTCCGCCGTGGCATCCTCTGAACCCGCGACCGAGAGCACGCTTGCCAGCCCGCCCGGCAGGCTGGGAATGTCCATTCCTGTCATAGAGGTCGCGTCACCCTTCGAATCAGCCATCAAAGCGCCTTCCTCCCGTTCCTCTTCGGACAGGCGCGCGCAAGTCTGAGACCGATCGCGCTTCTCACCCGTCCCGGACGATGTGGCCCGCAGCTCACGGCAGGGGCTGCGCTCCCCGCCCGGTCATGGGGCGGGAAACTGGCATGCCCGGCTGTTCGAGAGTCGCGAGTCCATATAGGTGTTTCCATAAGCCGGGCCGGGGGAAATCAGGATACTTGCCGGGGTTTTCCCCGGAACAGGCATCTCGCGCCACGGCGAACGGATGACGCAGGCCGCCCCGTCCCTGATGGTGTAGACTTCAGAAAGCGTATTCGTAGCTACAGGAGGCACCCGCGCGATGATATTCCGCAAAAAAGGCGGCGAAGAGGAGAAAGGGCAGGCCGGGGCCATCACCCCGGAGACCATCCTTGAGGCGCTGAAGGATGTGAAGGATCCGGAGATCGGGCGCCCGCTGGTGGAGCTGGGCATGATCCGCAACGTGCGGGTCTGCGGAGGCCAGGTGGCGTTCGAGGTGCAACTGACCACACCGGCCTGTCCGCTGAAAGCAACCATCGAGCAGGACTGCCGGAGCGCCGTAATGAGCATCCCGGGCGTGGAGCAGGTGAGCATCGAATGGTCCAGCCGGGTGCCTCAGGGCCGCAGGCGGGAGCAGCAGCCCGTGCCGGGTGTCAAGCACATCATCGCGGTGGCCAGCGGCAAGGGCGGCGTGGGGAAGTCCACAGTGGCCGTGAACCTGGCGGCGGCGCTCGCCTCCTCCGGAGCGAAAGTGGGGCTGTTGGATGCGGATATCTACGGGCCAAGCATTCCTCTGATGCTGGACATCCAGCAGGCACCTCTGCTGGTGAAGGTGAGAGACCCTGAAACGGGAGAAGAGGTCAAACGCATGGCGGCGCCCGAGAAGTACGGGCTGAAGCTGATGTCGCTGGGATTCCTGGCGGAGGGCGATGCTCCCGTGATGTGGCGCGGGCCCATGGTGGCCAGCGCCGTCCGGCAGATGCTGACCGAAACGGACTGGGGGGAGCTGGACTACCTGGTGGTGGACCTGCCTCCCGGTACGGGAGACGCGCAGATCAGCCTGGCGCAGATCGTTCCGCTGACCGGCGTGGTCATTGTGATGACCCCGCAGGATGTGGCGCTGACGATCGCCACGAAGGCTCTGCGGATGTTCGAGCACCTCAATACGCCGGTGCTGGGCATTGTGGAGAACATGGCGACCTTTGTCTGCCCTAACTGCGGGGAGGAGTCCGAGATCTTCGGGCACACGGGGGCCGGTCAGAGGGCCGCGGAAGAGCTGGAAGTGCGCTTTCTGGGCAGGATTCCGCTGGATCCGCGGATCGTCACCGACTCCGACGCCGGGATCCCGACCTTCATCCGCGATCCTGAAAGCCGTCCGGGCCAGGCATACGCGAGCATCGCCTCGCAGGTGGCCGCGGAGATCAGTGTGCAGACGCTGACCGGGCCGAGGCCGTCCCGGCGGCCTGCGGACGCCGCAACAGGGCCGCGCTAGAGCGGCCGCAGCCGGAAAGGAAGGACCTATGAGCCGACGAGTTCTGATGATGGCGGCAATGAGCGCCGCCGTTTCGCTGGCGGTGGGAGCGATCAGTGCGCTGCGCTGCGAGGCGGAGGCCGCGCCGAAGCGCGTGCTGGTGGTCTCTTATACCGCGGGGTTCCGGCACAGCGCTATCCCCCTGGGCGAGAAGATCCTGCTGAAGCTATCTCAGGAAGACCGCGATTTCAATGTGACCTTCTGCCGGACAGCCGAGGACGTGAAGCGTCTGATGTCACCCCAGGCGCTCCAGCGCTTCGATGCGGTGGTCTTCAACAATACCACCGGGAATCTGGGCATCCCGGACCTGCAGGCGTTTCTGAACTGGATCCGGCAGGGCAAGGGGTTTGTGGGCATCCACGCGGCGACGGATACCTATCATCCCGAGCAGATCGGCGGAGACCGCAGTTACATTGATATGGTGGGCGGGCAGTTCAAGACGCACGGCGCTCAGGCCACCGTGGACATCATCGTGGAGGATCGCGATCATCCGTCCACCCGGCACCTGGGACCGGTCTGGAGGGTGAAGGACGAGATCTACGAGTTCCGGGAGAACAACCGGGACAGGCTGCACGTCCTGATGGCGCTGGACCGGCACCCTGACGACGGGCACCCCGAGGCGGGGCAGCCAGGCGACTATCTGATCGCCTGGTGCCGCAACTACGGCAAGGGCCGGGTCTTCTACACCGCGCTGGGTCACCGCGACGATGTCTGGGAAAGCGTGGAATTCCAGAAGCACCTTCTGGGCGGCATCCGCTGGGCGCTGGGGCTGGAAGGCGGTCCGGCCAGGAAATAGGGTTCATAGAGAACCATCGAGTTCGGGAGGCCCGTCCATCCGGACGGGCCTCCTTTCCTGTCAGAGTTTGTGCGCAGATGCAGACTTCGAGCCGGCCGCTAGAGGGGCTCCACCGTCACAGCGATGAGCAGCGGGCGAACCGCGCCGGATGCGGACCGGCTGGACACAATACCCGTTACCGAGACGAACTGCCCGGCGGAAACGGCCGGCGGACCGGAGGTCCGGACGCGCAGGCCGGTCTTACCGGAGCCATCCTGCAGTGCGCTGCCGTCGTCGAAGTAGAATCCGTCGCTCTCCACCGAGGTCACCCGTCCCACGGAACGCACCAGCAGGCCGATGTTGTTCAGCCCCTGTCCGTCCGTGACGCCCGGCGTGAACTCGTTCAGCGCGGCGCCTCCCGCCCGGGAATGAGCGATGGAAACCGGAGCGATCGCCGGAGCCTCGCCCAGCACCTCGACCCGGCAGTCCACCAGCGCCCGTTCAATGCCTCCCAGCAGGGTCAGCCGTCCGAAGAGGTCCACGGACTGCGCCGGCGAGACCGGCTCGGAACTCACGACGCGGATGCCGGACGCCCGGTCCGGATCCTGAGCGTAGAACGCCCCCGGAATGACGGCCGTCACGGTGCGGGCGGGTATCATCACGGGAGTCCCATCGGGAACGCTCTTGGCCTGACCGATGCGGGAGACCGGAATCGCGACCGTGACACCCTGCGAGCTTGTCACACTGCCGGTCTGACCCACTCCATTGACGGCGCGCACATTGACAAAGTAGGTCTGGCCCACCGCAAGGGACAGTCCTTGCAGCGTGGCACTGGTGGCAGGACCATTGTCGGTCCAGCTGCGGATGTCGGTCTGGCCAATGGCCGTCCCCACAGAGACATCGAAACGCTGGATGCCCGACTCGGGGTCTTCAGCGGTCCAGGATGCGTTCAGAGTGTCCGTCGAGACTGTGTACTTCTCATCCTGCACGGCAAGCACCACCGGCGGGGTCCCGTCGTAACGATACGGGCCCAGCGAGAGCGAGCCATTCGGGATGTGCTGCGTATTATAGCCCTGCACGTGCAGATAGAAGCTGCCAGTCTGCGGGGCGGTCAGGCTGAGCGTCCCGGACGACCAGAGGGTCTCCGAGCCGCTGAAGCTGTAAGTGGCAGAAGCGTTCCAGGCGTAGCGGTAATAGCTGATGCGCCCGGAGCCGAAACCACCCACAGCCGTGAACGCAAACGACGGCTCCGCCTGCCAGACATCCACCGGTCTGTTGCAGGTCACGGTGGAGGCGGACGGCGGCACCGAAAGGGTCGCCACCGGCACGGACGAGCTGCGCGGCCCCTCGTTGGAAGCCCCGTCCACGGCGGATACCTCATACAGATACACAGTGTTGGCGTTGAGTCCGGAGCTGTCCACGAAGGTTGTGGCCGTGGACTCTCCCACCTTCACGCCTCCCCGGTAGATGTTGTACCGGGCGACTCCGTGGTCGTCTGTAGCGGGATTCCAGCTCAGCTGGACAGACGAAGGCGAAAGCGCCGTGGCGGTAAGCCCGGACGGAGCGGTGGGAGCCTGGATGTCTCCGCCAACGTACACCCAGCGCACCGCGTC
>JBBFLP010000193.1:0-6355 GCA_037478975.1 Armatimonadota bacterium | reverse complement strand
GTCAGAGTCCCTGGCTGGCCTTGACCTGTTCCCAGGGTACTGCTTCCCCCGTTTCCTCGAACTGACGGAGCCTTTCGCGGATAGCTGGCAGGTCACGGGAGTCCTGAAGGAGATCCAGCACCTCCTCCAACAACTCCAGATCTTCCACCGGGACAAGCGCGGCCACTGGCTTTCCCCGGCGCGTTACTTTAAGGCGCTCGCGCCGCTGGCGCACACGGTCTATCAGTTTGGACAATTCGTCCCGGACCTGCCCGGATGATACGGTCGCCATCACCTGCGCTCCTTCACAGACCCCCGCACTCCCACCTCTAGTATACCTGAACCGTTCCCGCCGGCCCCTGGGCTCTGCGGAAAAGCATGGCGGAAGGAGTCCGCTGGGCAGGCGTCGAAATCCCGCCGTAGAGCGCCGCCCCGTCCGCGGCGCCGGGCGGAAACCGGCGGATCGTGCAGACACAGGCGAAAATCCCGGTCAGAACTCCCGGTCCCTCTTCGGGCGAGGAATCTCCCGCGAGAGCCTTCAGTGCGCGCGCACTCGTGCTGGGGCTCATCGTCACCACTGTCATCAACCTGTGGCTGCATCACGCTGAACTGACACTCTCCGGGCGCGGGCACAGCGCCATCTCCAACACATCCATTCCGCTCGGCGCGTTCGATATGCTTTTCGCGCTGGCGGCGGTGAACCTGCTGGTGGGCTTCGCCGCGCCCTCGCTGCGGCTGCGGCGCGGGGAGCTGATCATCATCTACACGATGTCGGCGGTCTCCACCGTTCTGTCCAGCTCCGGTGGGTTGCATTTCCTGCTGCCCGCCCTGACCAGTCCCTTCTTCTTCGCCACGCGGGAGAACCGGTGGGCGGAGCTGTTCCACCCTTACATCCCGGACTGGATGGCGGTGAAAGACAGGGGTGCCCTGACAGGGTTCTATTACGGCGGCCGCGACGTGGACTGGGCGGCCTGGCTTGCGCCGCTGGCGTCCTGGCTGGGCTTCCTGACGGTCTTTGCATTCTCCACTCTGTGCGTCACGCTCATTCTGCGCCGCCTGTGGGTGGACAACGAGAAGCTGCCATTCCCCACCGTCACGCTTCCGCTGGAGCTGACCCGCGAAGGGGTGCCGCTCTTCCGCAACCGCCTGTTCTGGGCGGGACTTGCCCTCACCCTGGGACTTCAGGTTCTGAACACACTCAGCTGGAACATTCCTCAGGTGCCTTCCATCAATACCCGCGGCATCCGTCTGTCCGACTGGCAGCTCTCGCCGCCGTGGGACTCCATAGCCTCCACCCAGCTCAGCGTCTTCGGGTTCGCCGTCGGAATCGGCTATCTGCTTTCCACCGAGGTCGCGTTCAGCTGCTGGTTCTTCTTCCTGATCACCCGCGCCGAGATCGTCTGGGGGAAAATGAGCGGCTGGTCGCTGGGCGCAAGCGAGGGAGCGCTGAGCGCCTTCCCGTGGATAGGACACCAGGGCGCGGGGGCATATCTGGGCATCACGCTGGCGCTGCTGTGGATGGGGAGGCGCTACTTCGCTTCGGTGTGGCGTTCGGCGATCGGGCGGCCTCCCGAGGGGTTTGAGGATGAAGCCCGCGTGTACCGTTTCGCTGTGGCGGGTCTTGCGCTGTCGCTGGTGGCTATGGCGGCGTTCTGTCTCGTGGGAGGCATTCAGCCCCGCACGGCGGCCGTTTTCCTGCTGCTGACGATCGCCTACCTCATAGCCGCTACACGCACCCGCGCTGAGACGGGCAACGCCTGGCCCACCGGCCCCGATGTGGACACGTATTCGCTTATGACCACCGTGGGAGGCACGCGCATCTTCTCCCCCGCCGACCTGACGGTGCTGCTGTTCGTGCGAAGCGCCACTGCGGCGCAGGACTTCCGCGGAGCCTGTATGCCCCATCAGCTGGACGCTCTGAAGATGGGACCGGAAGGGGGACTCAGGGTGGGCCAGGTGGCGTTCGCTCTGATGCTGGCGACAGTGCTGGGAGTGATCATCAGCGCGGTCATCGCGGTGACACTGTTCACCAACCTGGGGGCGGTGGCGCGGATAGACGCCTGGCGCGGACTGGCGGGCTTGCGGGCTTTCGATGCGGCCAGCTCTCTGATGCTCGCCCCGCGCGACCCGGACCCGGCGGGCGCGGCCGCAGTGGGGTTCGGCATGCTCACCGTGTTCGCCCTCATGGCCGCACGGGTGCAGTGGGTGTGGTGGCCCTTCCACCCCATCGGCTATGCGATGGCCAACACTCCCACCATGAACTACGCCTGGGTATCCATGCTGGTGGCGTGGGCCGCCAAGGTGATCATCGTGCGGACCGGGGGAATGCGGCTCTACCGGCAGGCTCTGCCGTTCTTCCTGGGTCTCATCGCAGGGGACTTCCTGGGAGGCGGCTCCACCACTCTGGCCGCCATCCTGTTCGGCACCAACGCCTACCCCGCCAACTGGTGACCCGTGGAAAAGCCCGGCAGTTTGCCGCCGGGCTTTGAAACGCGTATGCTTGCTGCAGGAATCTCAGAACCCCGGATCCGGCTCCGGAGGCGGGCCCATCGGTCCTCCCGGCGAAGGACCATCCATCGGAGGAGGCCCACCCGGAGGGGGAGGTCCTATCGGCTGTCCCGGTCTCTCGTCCCGTCCGGGAAGCCGTGGCCAGATCCGCTTCCGGCGTTCCTGCCGCTCTTTGAGGATCTCGGTGAGCTTGCGGTTCTGCTCGGGTGTCAGGAACCTGCGTACACCGGTCCAGAATTCGATGCCTTCCACGATCACCTGCGAGCGCAACCTTCCGATCTGCTCCACCAGCTCCCTGGCGCGCGCCGCATCAGGCTGGTCTTTGAGAAGCTCCTCGGAAAGCTGGCGGTAGAGCGGCGGCAACTGCTCCATCGTCTCCCTGACCTTCTTGCCCGCCGCCTCGGCAAGTTGGCGGATCTTCTCCTTCTGGTCCGCGCTGAGCAGAAGGGCATCCGAGATGCGCTGCATCTCTTTGCCAACCATCGGAGGGAGCATCATACCGATCTGAGGATCGCCCTCACCGGGGGGAGGTCCCGGTTCGAAGCCCGGGCCTCTTCCTCCGGGTAGAGGGCCGGCCGGAGGCGGCACGCCGGGCCCGCCCGGCGGCATCTGCGCGAACGCCATTGCAGCGGTGGCCGCCAGAAGCGCCAGGCACACCGGCCAGAAAAGCACTCTCTTCGCGTTCATCTTTCTTCAGCTCCTTCGCCGGTCATCTTCCGCAAGAGCTGTATCCGGTCTTACCGGCGGCCGGATTTCGCACGCCGGACCCTCTCCAGACCTTCGCGCGCGGCGGAGCATTTTGGATCGAGCTGGAGCGCCCGCCGGTACGCCGCTTCCGCGCGGGCGGGGTCATTGAGCTTCTGCTCGTAGAGGGTCCCCATCCTGAGCGGGATGCTCACCCAGTGCGGAGCCAGCTCGCCCGCCTGACGGTAAGCGGCCAGTGATTCCTCGTAGCGCCCCAGGTCTTCGTGGATGCGCCCAATGAAATACCGGGGCGTTCCCTGGCCGGGCGCAAGAGCGGCCGCCTGCGTGAACTCGTAAAGCGCGCCCTGCAGATCTTTCTTCTTCTCATAGAGAGCGCGCGCGTATTCCAAGCGGTGGGAATAGCCCATTGGCTCCAGCGCCACCGCCCTGCGGAGTTCCTCGATGTACTCATCGCTCCGCCCCTTGGCCGCCAGCACGGCGGCCAGCTGACGGCGCAGCAGGACCGCATCCGGCCGGCCAGTCAGAGCCTCTTTCAGTATCTGCTCGGCCTCGTCCAGACGGCCGCTCTTCATGAGTTCCTGAGCCCGCGCCGCCGTCTTCTGATCTTCCGGGCTAATAACGGGGACACCGGGCGCAAGCGCGCGCACCACCATCCGCTCAAGGTAGGGCATCTGCTCCAGGCTGACCTCTCCGCGGATGAGGCTTGTGGCCACCCCGCGGCTGTCCGCCGCGATCCCGAACAACCAGCGGCCATCCGGCGAGGCGTAGGCGGCTCCGCGCCCGGGAGCAGATTCCTCGCTCAGCAGTTCCACCCACTGCAGCCGCTCCATCTCGCGCTCGAAGTGCTCCACGATGCGCCGGTGCGCCTGCCTGTCCCGGCCCCGTTCTCCAGCAGGGCAATACCGCCGGATGATGACCTGCTCGATGCCGGCCAGTTCCGGGGAGTTCTGCTTTGCGCGGTCCAGCAGAGCCCCCTCCATCCGCACTTCCCGGATCATCCGTGTCCCTTCCGGCGGCCGGATCCCCGGTTCCGGATCTGCGGCGGCGGCCAGGGGCGCGGCCAGCGCCGCGATCGCAATCAAAGCCAGAACCTGCAGAGTGCGACGAGCGCTCACAGCCAGTCCTCCGCGCTGATGTCGTAGACCCAGGCCACAGGGTCCATGTACTGCTCCGCCGCGGCAACCAGCGGAGTCAGCCCGGTTAGGGCCAGCTCGGCAGCGGGCTCGTCCAGCGCTTCATCCAGACCGGATGCGGAAGCCAGGTATCCCTCCGGGTCCGGCTCCAGGCGCGCGGCCTCCGGCGCCGGAGACGTCGCCAGCGCGGGCGGTGCTGCAGGGGTTGGCGCGACCGATGGGCGCGGCCGCGGCCGGACAGAAGCCACACGCTGGGGACGCGGCTGCGCGGCCATGGAAGCCGGCGGGGCTGTCCGTGCCGCCGCAGCAGCCGAAGCGGCGGGAGCGGCCGGAAGGGTCTCGGGCTCCCGCACGGCATCCGGTGGCGAAGTGATGTTCTCAACAGTCACGGCGGGCGCCTTGGCAGGAGGCACGACAGCCACGTTCTCATCTGACGGACCTCGCCACAACAGAACGATGGCGGCGATCAGCACTCCTGCGGCGGCCGCCGCAGGGACCGGCCTCCACCACCAGGCCGGCACGGTCTGACGTGTACGAGAAGGCGCTTCCTGCTCCTCAATACGCTGCCGGAGCCTCTCCCAGCCGCCCTCAGGCGGAGTCTGCGGCTGCAGGACGGTCAGAGTCCCGAGGGCCCGCTCCATCCCGGTCAGATAGGCGCGGCAATCCGCGCAGGACTCCAGGTGTCGCTGGACTCCCGCACGGACGTCCTCCGGCAGCCGGCCGTCAATATAGAGCGAGATTCTTTTTCGGACCCGTCGGCAGGTCACTTCCAGATTCCTCCAGCCCCTGAAGATGGGGGCCGATTGCCTTGCGGAACGATTCCCGCGCCCGGTGCAGCCGCACATTCAGCGATGTCAGCGTGCACCCCAGCACAGCCGCGATCTCCTCGTAGGAGAGCCCCTCGATATGCTTCAGCACGACCAGGATGCGATAGTGAGGCGGCATGGCCATAAGAGCCGCCTGCACCGCCTCCCGGGCCAGACTCCGGTCCAGCTGTTCCTGAGGATCCCCCTGATCGTCCGCCGCGGCCTCCCATCGGGATTCTTCCCTCAGGGCATCCGCGGAGACTGTGGGTTTCCTGCGGCGGATCTCATCCAGCGCCACATTCGCCGCGATCCGGTACAGCCACGTGGAGAAGCGCGCCTCGCCCTTGAAGTCCTTCAGCGCCCGGTGCGCCCGCAGGAACACCTCCTGCCGGATGTCTTCGGCGTCTTCACGGCTGCCCACCATCCGGAGGGCCAGGTTGAACACCCCCGGAGAGAACCGCTCGTAAAGCTCGCCAAAGGCATCCAGGTCTCCCGCCTGTGCCTTTTCGACGAGGCGTTTTTCATCCTGCTCCAAGCGCTTGTCCTCAGGTGGGCTGTTCCATGCTTTTGGACGGAGTGTTCCTGTCCAGCCTTAACATCCGGCCGGGAAGCGGCAGGCGATGGTTGCGCCGGATCCCGCTTGCCGGAGACCGGACGCGAAAACGCCTCCCGGCGTCCGGAGAACAGCTCCCGCCCGGAGAACGGCAGGATTTACCGGTGCCGGATGCGTCAGCCCAGATAGCGGGGAGTCTCAGGCAGAAGCCCCAGCGTCGCAGCCCTCCGGACCGCCTGGATCCGGTTGTTGACGTGGAGCTTTTCGTAGATGCGGGCCAGGTGGAAATCCACCGTCCTTTTGGAGCAGAACAGCTCCGACGCCACCTCCTTGTTGGACTTGCCCTCGACGACTAGTTCCAACACCTCCGCTTCGCGGCGAGTCAGCCGGATACTACGGTCCGTCTCGCCCGTGGATTCCCTCCAGTCAGACCTTTCCATAGCTTCACCCTCTCTCGTATACGGCTACCCCTCCGAGCCCTTAAGCCCCGATCCCGTCCTTGGGGGCATTCAAGCTCCTGACCAGCGGGCGCCTTGCGGTTCCTTCGGGGTGGAAGACCGGCCACCGGTCGAGCGTCCTGCCTGTCAGTGGAGAAAAAGAGGCCCTCCTCCCCGCCAACCGGATTCTCCGATATTCTACCGTTTACTCGTCCATTTTGCAAGGTTTCCGTC
>JBBFLP010000192.1:0-6359 GCA_037478975.1 Armatimonadota bacterium | reverse complement strand
GCCATGCTGAACCCCACCGTGGAGCTGGTGGGGGCGTTCGGCACCATCGGCATCCTGCTTTACGGTGGCTGGCAGGTCAGTCAGAATCTGCTGACCTGGGAGGAGCTGGGGCAGTTCGTCTTTCTGATGACTCAGGTGGCCGGGGCGGCCCGGATGATCGGGCGAATCAACGTGAATTACCAGACCATCTCCGCCGCCGCGCAGCGCATTTTCGATATCCTGGACGATCACCCTGAGATCGTGGAGCCCCCGGACGCGGTGGATCCGGGACGCATCCGCGGAGATGTGGCTTTCGAGAACGTGTCCTTCCGTTACGCCACCGGGAACCCAGCCCTGACCAACGTCACCTTCCGGGTGAACAGCGGGGAGGTGGTGGCGCTGGTGGGACCAAGCGGGGCGGGCAAGTCCACTGTGGCAAGCTTGATCCCCCGCTTTTATGACCCTGTGGAGGGCAGGGTACTGGTGGACGGCCGGGACGTTCGGACTCTACAGCTTGCCCCGCTGCGCCGCCAGATCGCTATTGTTCCTCAGGAGACAGTGCTGTTCGCCACCACCATCCGCGAGAATATCGCCTATGGCCGCCGGGATGCCACGCAGGAGGAGATCGAGGCCGCCGCAAAGGCCGCCAACGCTCACGATTTCATCCTACGGACGCCGGAGGGCTATGAGACGGTTCTGGGTGAGCGCGGAGCGCGCCTTTCGCAGGGGCAGCGGCAGCGTCTGGCGCTCGCGCGGGCCATTCTGGCGGATCCGCGCATCCTGATTCTGGACGAGGCGACCTCCTCACTGGACGCCGAGTCCGAACGGCTGGTGCAGGAAGCGCTGGAGAAGCTGATGCAGGGGCGCACCACGTTCATCATCGCGCACCGTCTGGCTACCATCACGAAGGCGGACCGCATCCTGGTGCTGGAGCGGGGGCGGCTTGTGGAGGAGGGCTCCTTCACGGAGCTGATGTCCGGAGACACTCTGTTCCGGAAGCTGTATGAGGTGCAGCATCGCCTGGCGGACGCGGGGGTTGCCGATGTCTGAGGGCGGATCCGGACGCGGGGCATTTCTTGCGTACAATGCCGCCCTCACGCTCGCCAGCCCGGCACTGCTGGGGTGGTTCTGCTACCGGGTGCTGGTGAACGGCAAGTCACGCGACGGGTGGGCTGAGCGCCTGGGCTGGCCCACGGAGCGTCAGAGGGCGCTGAGGCGAGGGGATGTTGTCTGGTTCCACGCGGTCTCGGTGGGCGAGGTGGCGGCCACCGCCCCCGTGGTCCGGGCATATCTGGCCCTGCCGGGATCCAGGCAGCCCGCCATCTCCACCATCACCGCCACCGGCCATCAGATGGCGCGCAAGATCCTGCCGGATGTGACAGCGTTCTATCTGCCCGTGGATCTGCTGCTTCCGGTGCGCGCTGTAGTGGGCCGGCTGAAACCCCGTTGCCTGGCGCTCTGCGAAGCGGAGATCTGGCCGAATCTGCTGAGCGAGGCATCCCGAGCGGGCGCGGGTGTGGCGCTCTTCAACGGGCGTGTGACGGACCACATGCTGCAAAACGCCTCCAGGCATGGCTGGATCTTCCGTTGGGCGCTCTCGCGAATAGACCGCTTTCTGATGCAGACAGAAGAGGATGCGGAGCGCATCATTTCCCTGGGCGCCCGTCCGGAAGCGGTCACGGTGACCGGCAACACCAAGTTCGACGAGGCCGGTGACCCCCTGTCCGAAGACCAGAAGCGCGAGCTGGCGGAGCGTTTCGGCGTGGAGCCGGGCCGGCCGGCGTTCGTCGCGGGAAGCACCAACCCGGGCGAGGATGAGGTTGCGCTGCAGGCGTTTCTTGAAGCCCGGCGTCGGGGGCCGGACCTCTTCCTGCTGATTGCACCGCGGCAGGTGGAGCGCGCTCCTGATATCTGCCGTCTGGCGGAGAGCGCTGGCCTGAGCGCCGTTCGCCGGTCTGCCGGATCCCCGGCCGGAAGCGCCGACGTGCTGGTGCTGGACACGTTCGGGGAGCTGGCGGCGGCGTACGCCCTGGGGCGGGTGGCGTTCGTGGGTGGGACGTTCGTGGACAAAGGTGGGCACAATATCCTGCAGCCGCTGGCGCAGGGGGTGCCTGTGGTCTACGGCCCCTATGATTACAAGATCCGTGACATCGGGGCCAGGGCGCGGCAGGCCGGAGTGGCTTTCCGCGAGGAGACCCCCGAGGCGCTGGCATCCCGCGTGGCTGAGCTGGCTTCGGGCCGGGATGCGGAAGAGTACCGCCGCCGCGCTCTGGAGCTGATCCGGTCCAGCAGAGGCGCTTCCGAAGCGTGCGCGCGGGCCATTTTCGAGCTGGCGGAAGGATCAGGGCAGCCCCGTGCGTGATCTGTGGATCGCTGCGGCGCGGGGCGAGCCGGCCGGGCTGGCCGGCCGGCTTCTGGTGGCAGGGTTGACGCCGCTTGAGCTTCTGTACCGCTCCGGGCTGGCCGTATACCTGGCCGCAGAACGGTTCGGGCTGCGCAGGCGGGAGCAGTTGAACGCCCGCGTAGTCAGCATCGGCAACCTGACCCTGGGCGGCACGGGCAAAACAGGGGTGACGGAGGCTCTGGCGCGCCGCCTGAGCCGGGAGCGCCGGTGTGCTGTTCTGCTCCGCGGGTACGGTGGTCAGGAGGGACATCAGGGTCTGATCGTCTCGGACGGCTCAGGCTCCCTGGTGGACTGGCGTCAGTGCGGCGACGAGGCTGCCCTGCTGGCGGCGAACCTTCCGGGCGTGGCCATTCTTACCGGCAAGGACCGGCGCGTGACGGGGAGAATGGCCATCCAGCAGATGGGCGCGGAGCTTGTGCTGCTGGATGATGGGCTTCAGTACTGGCAGCTGCACCGGGATCTGGACATCGTTCTGGTGGATGCGCGCTCGCCGTTCGGCAATGGCCGCGTGATGCCTGCGGGGATGCTGCGGGAACCTGCAGGCGGACTGCGCAGGGCGGGCGCGGTTGTGATCTCGCACGCGAACGAGGTTGGGGTGAAGGAGCGGGAGCGTCTCCGGGGGACGGTGCGGCGGCTGGCTCCCGGCGCCGAAATCTTCGAAGCCTGGTACTCTCCGGTGAGGGTCGCCTTTCCCGATGGACGGCAAGAACCTGCGGATGCGCTCCGGGGGATGCGCGTGATGGCGTTTTGCGGCATCGGCTCTCCGGCCTCCTTCTCCGCGACCCTGAAAGATGCCGGCGCGGATGTGGTGGCGGAGTGGTTCCTGCCCGATCATCATCCGTTCAGCCAGCAGGAGCTGGATAGGGCCGAAAAGATCGCGGAGGATGCAGGAGCGGAGTGGATTGTCTCCACCTCAAAAGATGCCGTTCGGCTGAGCGGGCTGCGGATGCCGGAGCGTCTGCGTGTCCTGAAGGCCGAGATGGTGATTGACGGATTCGAGCGGCTGACAGCCCTGGCTGCTGGCGGGAGTGGTTGAGGATGGCGCGGCGCGACAACTGGGCCGGGCGTCTGGAGGCCGGAGCGGGGCTTATGGCGCTTCGGGGGCTGAACGCTGTGGCGCGCCGCTGTCCGGAGGCCTGGCTGGAGCCACTGGGAAAGGGTGTGGGCCGGTTCGTCTTCCGGGCATCCCGCAGATACCGGGAAGTGGCGCTCAGGAACCTGCAGTCCGTGTTTGGTGCGGAGCGTTCGGCGGCTGAGATACGAGACCTGGCGCGTTCGGTCTTCGAGCATTTTGGACGGGTGGCGCTGGAGTTCTTCTGGCTGCAGAGGGTGCGGCCGGAGCGTCTGAAAGAGCTGGTGGAATTCCCCGAAGAGCTTCAGGACTCCCTGCGTGAGGTGATGAACCGTGGCCGTGGAGCCATCCTGATCACGGCGCATTTCGGCAACTGGGAGCTTCTGGGGCGTGTGATGGCCGCGAGAGGTTATCCTCTCTCCGTGGTGGCAAGGGATTCGGACGATCCTACTCAGGCCGGTTTCGTCAATAGCATCAGGGCACAGGGTGGACTGGGCATCATCAGCCGGGGAGAGCCTGTGGGAAGGATGCTGGAGGTGTTGCGGCGCAACGAGTTTCTGGCCATCCTGCCGGACCAGAACACCATTCGGGATCCGCTGTTCGTGCCGTTTTTCGGGCGGCTGGCCTCCGTCGCTCCCGGGGTGGCGCTCCTGGCCATCCGGTCCGGGTCGCCAATCCTGCCGGGTTTCGCCACCCGGACTGCGGCAGGATGGAGAGTGGATAGTTATCCCGAGGTTCCCGTGCCGCAGTCCGGACCTCTGAAGGACAGGATCCTGGAGGTATCCGCCGCATATACGGCGATCATCGAGCAGCACATCAGACGCTATCCAGAGCAGTGGCTCTGGTTCCACGACCGCTGGCGCCGCCGGCCGGATGGAGAACAGGACAAGGAGCGGGTTTGAGCATCGGCGAGTCAAACGGCAGCGTGCGGAGGGTGTTGATCGTCAGGTTGTCCTCAATCGGGGACACCATCCTCACCACCCCTCTTCTCGCGGCTATCCGTGATTCCTCCCCGGACACCGAAGTGGACTGGGTGGTGGGCCAGAAGTCCCGCCAGATTGTGGAGATGTGCGAAGGGGTCTCGCGGATCTTCACGTTTCCCAAGGTCTACGGTCCCCGGATGGCCATACGGGATCCGGCGGGAGCCCTGGAGTTCTCCCGGACCCTGCGCCACCTGAAGGCGGAGATGGGTGAGCGCAGCTATGACCTGGCCCTGGATGTGCAGGGGCTTCTGAAAAGCGGTCTTGCGACCGGCATCTCCGGGGCGCGCGTCAAGATGGGATGGAGCCGTCCTTGGGCCCGGGAGTTCAGCTGGTTGTTCACGGATGTTCATCTGCCGATGCGAAACGACTGTCACGTAGTCGAATCCTGGCTGGACCTGACCCGCGCCGCCGGATTCCAGGAGAAGCAGGTGCGTTTTCCCCTGCGCGTCCCGGAAGACGCTCTGACCGAAGCGCGCACGTTTCTGGAAAGCATCCGGGGAGACGGACCCGTCGTCGTCATGAACATGGGCGCCAGCAAACGGGAGAAGTGCTGGCAGGCCGCCAGCTTCGCCCGGCTGGCGGAGTTGGTCCGGCGGGAGACGGGCGGTGTCAGTGTGTTCTCCTGGGGGAGCGACTGGGAGAAAGAGATGGCCGAGGAGGCGGCCAGACAGTCTGGCGGCGCGGGCGTGGTCTCCTTCCGCACCACGCTTTTCACGCTGGGGGCGCTCATCCAGCTCTGCGATGCCTATGTGGGAGCCGATACCGGTCCCACTCATCTGGCTGCCGCCCTGGGTACGCCTCTCGTGGCGCTTTTCGGGGTCACCAACCCGCGCCGGGTCGCGCCGTACGGCCACGAGGCCAGTCTGATAAGCCGGTATGCCGGTCCGGTGGACCACGTGAAGGTGGCCGCTGCGGACGCCTCAGCCATGGCCAGCATCACGCCTGAAGAGGTCTACGAGCGCCTGCATCCGCTCCTCGTGCGGGAGCGGAGCCGGTAGAAAGCGGGCTCCGTCGAGATGGCTGGAGAGGATCGCCGCATCCGGTGCATCGCCGTATTCCACGTGAACCAGATCGGCGACATGATCTTTACCCTCCCCTTGCTTGCGAACCTGCGGCACCGGTACCCCCGCGCACGGATCGTCAGCGTGCTCCGGCCTCATCTCCGCGATATCTGGGATATGGCCGGGCTGGGAGATGAGTTCCTCATCCGTGACAGGATTTCCCGTTTCAGAGGGTTTCTGCCCATCGTGCGCGCCCTGCGAAAGCGCTCGCCAGACCTGTGTGTGGTCCAGTCCCAGACTCTGGAGCCCGCTCTGATGGCAAGGCTGTCCGGTGCTCCTGAACGGGTGGGGTTCCGTATAGCGTGGTGGGACCGTTTTTTCCTGACGCGAGTGGTACCGAAGGACACACCTCCATCGGTGGCCAACAATCTCCGGCTTGGCGAGGCCGCCGGAGCGCCTTCCGTCCGGAAGGACTATGTCGGGCTGCTGCGGCCCCCCGCAGGCGAACGGATACGGATGATGCGTCGGCTTGCCGAGCACCGTGTGAGCGCGCATACCCGCCTAATCGTCCTTGCGCCAGGCGCGAGCGCCGGAAGGGCGCTGAAGCTGTGGACGGACGAGGGCTTCGCCGCTGTGGCCGATCATTTTGCCGCCCAGCCCGGCACGGCTGTTGCTTTCGCAGGAGGGGAGAGCCTCGCAGGTATTGTCTCCCGGGTCTCGCAGCCGGTCCTTGATTTTTCGGGCGCAACAACCCTGCCAGAACTCGCGGCGTTGCTGGACCGCGCCGACCTCCTGATCTCCGTGGACAGCGGTCCGCTGCACATGGCCGCGGCGATGGCCACGCCGGTGGTAGGGATCTATGGCCCGACGGATCCCGCGCTGACCGGGCCGATGGGGATCGGGCACCGGGTGGTGCGCCT
>JBBFLP010000191.1:0-6447 GCA_037478975.1 Armatimonadota bacterium | reverse complement strand
CCCTCCCGAAAGGAACCGTTGTCCGATGGAGAATGCGCTTTTCGTGGTGTGTCTCGGAGTGGCCATCTGCCTGCTCATGGTGTCCCCCGTAGCGGCCCAGCAGGGCTCTCTGGAGAAGGTCTGTGGAGACCTGAAATTCCCCGAGGGGCCGGCCTGGGACGGCAAAGGCACGCTTTACTTTTCCAACTGCTCCGCTGACACAATCTCGCGCCTTGGCCCGGACGGCGCGTTCACGTTCGAATGGATGAAGGGCTCGGAGTCACCGGAGAAGTCCCCGTTCCGGAAGACCAACGGCATAACGGTACACCGGGACGGGTCGCTTTTCATCTGTGACTACGGGCTGAACGCGATCGTCCGCGTTGACCCGCAGACGAAAAAGGGCGAGGTGTACGCAGACCGTTGCGACGGCGAGGCGTTCAAGGGTCCGAACGACCTGGTCTTCGATCCGGCCGGAAACCTGTACTTCACCGATCCCGTCGGCTCCGGGCGCGACAATCCGGTGGGATGCGTCTACCGCGTGGAGGCGGGTACGCGGAAGGTAACGCGCGTTGCCACCGGTATGGCCTTCCCCAACGGCCTGGCCTTCACGGCGGACGGCGGGTACCTTTATGTCTGCGAGTCTCAGCAGAACCGCATTGTCCGCTTTCCCGTCAAACGGGACGGGTCGCTGGGGAAGATGGAGCCCTTCGCGGATCTCTCTCCCAATGGGCCGGGCGAGCCGGACGGAATGGCTGTGGACTCATTGGGCCGTCTGTGGGTCACGCACTTCGGGGCGCACTCGGTGTTGATCATCGAGCCGGACGGCAGGATCGTCCATCGCATTGAGGTGCCGCATACGGAAGGGAACGGCTACGGGCCCACCAACATCGAGTTCGCCGGACCGGACCTGAGGACGGTCTACATCACGGATCCGGGGTCGGCCGCGCTGTTCCGGATGCGCTCGGAAGTGCCCGGTCTGCCCCTGTTCTGCTCGCCGATGGACCGCCGCGGGAAGCAGTGACGCGAGGATCCTGCTCATGACTGCCCCCTTAACCACTCCCCGGCGTGACGGGTTCCGGATGCCGGCGGAGTGGGAGCCGCATTCCCGCTGCTGGATGGGCTGGCCATTCCGGCCCGATGTCTGGAGAGAAAAGGCCCGGCCTGCCCGGGAGGCTTTCGCGATGGTGGCGGGGGCGATCAGCGCCTTCGAGCCGGTGACCGTCTGCGTGCCCCCGGGCGAGGCAGACGAGGCCCGCAGGATTCTTCCGGACAGGGTGGAAGTGTTCGCCGTTCCCTGCGATGACGCCTGGCTGCGGGACACCGGCCCCACGTTCGTGACGGATGGCCGGGAGCTCCGGGGGGTGGACTGGGAGTTCAACTCCTGGGGCGGCCTGCTGGCGGAATGCCGTAACGACAACGCGCTGGCCGGGCGCATTCTGCGCCGCGCAGGAGCTCCCGCCTACCGGCCGGGCATCGTGATGGAGGGCGGCTCCTTCTCCGTTGACGGCGAGGGGACCGTCATCGCCACGGAAGAGTGCCTGTTGAACCCGAACCGCAACCCGCATCTGTCGCGCCAGCAGATCGAGGAAACGCTGCTGGAATACGTGGGTGCGCAGAAAATGATCTGGATCCCCCGCGGGATGCTTGGCGATTCGGACACCAGCGGGCACGTGGACAACATCTGCTGTTTTGTCCGGCCGGGGGTGGTGGCCCTTGCCTGGACTAGTGATTCCTCCGACCCGCGCCACACCGCCTGTTCCGAGGCGGAGCAGGCGCTCCAGACCTCCACCGACGCTCGCGGCCGCGCTCTCCAGGTCGTGCGCGTTCCGCTGCCGCCTCCCCAGACCGTCTCGCCGGAGGAGTGCCGCACCCTCCCGCTTGCGAACGGACAGCCCATCCGCTCGCCCGGACAGCTGCTGCCTGCCAGCTACATCAACTTCTACTTCGCGAACGGCGCGCTGATCGTGCCCGCCTTCGGAGACCAGACGTCGGACGGCGCGGCGGCGGAGGTGTTCACGCGTCTGTTTCCGGACCGCAAGATCCAGATGATCCCTTCGCGCGAGATCCTGCTCGGCGGCGGCAACATCCACTGCATCACGCAACAGCAGCCGGAGGTGGCTTGACGGGGTGTTATCTTTTGTGATAACTTATCTTGAGGGCCGTGAGTTTGGGCAGCAACTCCGGACTGCGCGTCCTTGAGTATCTGGCGCCCGATGGCCGCAGTCCTTTTGCGGAGTGGCTTGAGCGGTTGCCGCTTGCCGCCAGAGCACGCGTTCAGGCGCGAATCCTGCGTTTTGAGATGGGTAACCTGGGCGATTGGAAAAGTGTGGGCAGTGGAGTTCGGGAGTCGAGGCTTGATTACGGGCCGGGATACCGCGTGTATTTCGCCTGCGCGGGCAATGACCTGATTCTACTGTGCGGAGGGGACAAGACCACCCAGAGCCGCGATATCGAGGCTGCGAAGGCCTTCTGGAAAGATTACAGGAGAAGTGAAACGGATGAATGTCCGTAGCCGGGATTGGAATGAGGGGCTGGCGCAGCAGTTGCGTGACCCGGCTTTTGCGGCGGAGTTTGTGAAGGCCGCGCTGGAGGAGGGGATCCCGCTCCAGGCCGCGCTGGGCAAGCTTGTGCGTTCGGTGGGGGTCAAAAAGTATGCCGCACGCGTTGGGATGGCTCCCCCCAACCTGGTCAGGGCCCTCGATCCTTCGCGCAACGTCACTCAGGAGACTCTGAACCGCTTGCTCCGCCCGCTGGGGCTGCGGCTATCGGTGGAACCGATAGCAGAGGATCCGGGGCGCGCGGCGTGACCGGCAGCAGACTAGACCAAGCGGTTTCCTGCCGCCTGAGCGCAACGTGACACTCCCGGGACAGCTCCGGTTACGTAGGCTCGTCTTCGCTTCGGGGGCGGCGGGGTTCCTCTGGTTAGGATTGGCGCTTGCAGTCCGGGGCGGTCACACAATGCCGCTGGATCTGGTTGTCAGCCGGGCCTTGCAGAGTGCGCACGCGCCGTGGCTCGATTCTTTCGCCATTGCGGTGACATTTCTGGGCGCTCCCGGCACAGTCATCATTTTCGCCTTTGCGGCGGCTGTGCGGTTTCTCATCCTGCGCCGTCCTGTACCGGCTCTGGCCCTTGCATTGACCGCCTTCTCGCTCCCTTTCAGCAACCTGCTGAAGGCGGTTGTCGGTCGTTCCCGTCCTGATGAAGACCTGGTCCGGGTCGTCGTGCCTGCGGTAGGCGAGTCATTCCCGTCCGGGCACGCTCTGGGCTCTCTGGTGTTTTACGGCTGCCTGTGCGCCGCTTTCTGGCCAGATTTGCCGCGTCGCAGACGAATCATCGCGGCCTGGGCGGCGGCGCTTCTGGTGGTGGCCATCGGATGGACGCGGGTCTATCTGGGTGTGCACTGGACCGGCGACGTCCTCGGCGGCTGGCTGGCCGGAGCCCTGCTGCTGAGCGGCATTCTGGCGCTCTCGTCCCGCCTCCGGAGGCTCGCGAAGTGGCGGACCTGATTGACCGGCTGGCCGCCAGCCCCTGCTGCAACCCGGAGATGACGGCCGCGGAGGCGATGGCCGCCTACTCCCGGCTCGGCTTCCGCAAGTTCGAGGCGTTCACGTCCTGGGTGGCATCTGCGTTCGACGTCGACGCTCCTCCTTCGCTGTACTCAGATCTGGCCCGCCGGTTCGGAATGCGGTACACCGCGCTTCACCTGCCGCCCGTCACGGCCGAGGACGACGGCTCGCTGGAGCGTTCGGTGTGTGCCGCCCGCTTCGCGGGCGCCATCGGAGCGCCGGTCGTACTGTTCAAGGCCTCCAGCCGCGAACTTTATATTCGCGCCGGAAGGGCGTTTCTGGAGATTATCCGGGATCTTGAAATCACACCGGTGCTTCAGAACCATGCCGGGTCGCCCATCACCACACTGGAGGACTTCGGCGAAGTGCTGGAGGGTATCTCGGATTCCCGCATGAAGACTGTCCTCGAGGTCGGTCATTTTCACTCGGCGGGAGTGCACTGGCGCGACGGACACGCGCTGCTTGGCGATACAGTGGCGCTGGTGCACATCAAGGACCAGATAGGGTCGCGTTCGGTGCCGTTCGGGACGGGCGAGATAGATCTGCCAGGGTTGTTCCGGCATCTGCGGGAGGCAGGCTACGAAGGAGATTTTGTGGTGGAGATGGAGGTGGAAGATCGCGAGAATACCCTGCGATACCTGTCGGATGCCATCGAATACCTGTGTGAAAGGTGCGTTCTGTGAGCGAGGAGCTGCTGCGGGTCTGTGTTGTGGGGGCGGGAGCGCTTTCCACCAGGCGGATCTACCCTTACCTTGGAGCGGCCGGGGCTCAGCTTGTCGGGGTTTGCGACCTAGACCTGAACAAAGCTGAGCGCAATGCGCGCCTCTTCGGCGGGCGTCCGTACAGCGATGCCCGTAGCATGCTCGACGACCTTGCTCCAGATGCGTGTTTCATTTGCATCGGTCCGGAGGCGCACGCGCAGCTGGCCCCGGAAGCGATGCGGCGTGGCATCCCGGTCTATACTGAGAAACCGCCCGCCCCGGACCTGGAGAGCGCGCTCGAGGTAGCCCGCGTGTCGCGGGAGACGGGCGTGCTGTGCTCCACCGCCTTCAAGAAGCGATACGCCACCGCCTACAGGCGCGCGCGGCAGTGGGTGGAGTGCTTCCCGCCGGACCAGATTATGAGTATCGGGGTGGACTATGCCTCGGCTGCCTATGCCAACGAGAGTCCCCGCACCAGTTTCCTTCTGGACTTCGGGATCCACATCATAGATCTGTTGCAGTATCTCATGGGCGATGCGGAGGAGGTCTTCGCGTTCTCGCGGGACGGCCACGCCTTTGCCGTCAGCCTCCGCTTCACAAGCGGCGCTGTGGGGAGCCTGAATCTGACCGACGGACGCAGCTTCACGTTGCCCACGGAAGAGGTGGAGATTACTGCCGCCGGCGGCAACTGGATCAGTGTGCACAACTCCTCCTGCTGGCGGGTGGCGCGGGACGGGATGGCGTGCGAGTGGCGGGAGCCGCCCACCTTCACCAGCGCAGGTGACAGCGGCAACGATACGGGCCACTTTGCGGAGATCGTAGAGTTTTTGTCGGCTGTACGCGAAGGCCGCAGCACAGCATCGGACATCTTCCAGAGCTGCCGCACCATGGCGCTTTACGAGGCTATTCTGCAGTCCGTTACAGACCACATGCCGGTCCGCCCTCGGTATCCCGCCATTTGATCATCTGGCACAGGAAAGGGCGGGGGCTGCCGGGTAGCCGGCTGATTTTCCAGAAAAATCCTCCGGGTCTTATTGACAGCCGTTATTTGCTGACCCTATACTGCTAACGGTAGCCGCTGGCGAAATGGCCGGCGCTGATCAGCCTATGAGTATCCGGAGGAAAACGGGATTCGTTCGCGTGACCGGGTGGCTGGCCCTGGCTGTGCTGATGTACAGCCTGCTGGGGATCGGCCTCCACACGCACGCGTACGAGGAGCCCGCCGAGTGCTCTGGCTGCCGTACGGCCATCGCCAACCCCCACTCGGACTACTGCGTGTTTGTGGAGCTGGAACGCGCTCTGGGCGCGTCGGATCTGGTCTCCCTTACACTGCCGTTACCGTTTGGACAGTGCCAGACGGCTCTCCCGGAGCCGCAGCAGCGCTGGACGGACGGTGCCCTCACCGATCACCCCGGCCGGTCTCCTCCCGCTCTCCTCTGACAGACCGGTCTCCGGGGACGGGGCGATTATGAACTCCGTCTGCCGCCTCTCTTGCACGCTGGCGCGGCCAGATAGTGCCTGCGCTTCCGGCTGGATGCTCTTTTCCTGCTGAAGAATCGTGCAACCGTGGTGGCAAATCCTCGCGACAGAGATTCCCGGAGGCGTCAAGCGCAGCTTCGCCGGGCTCACGGGGCTCAACTTTGGCCGGCCCGTGCGCCGGAAATGCAAACGTTCAGAGGAGAGGCAGAGAGATGAGAAGACTGTGCCGATTCCGCCGGCCCCGGCAGGGCCGCGGAGGGTTCACGCTCATCGAGCTTCTGGTCGTCATAGCGATCATCGCCATTCTGGCGGCCATCCTGTTCCCCGTGTTTCAGCGGGCCAGGGACTCCGCCATACGGACGAGATGTCTGTCGAACATGAAGCAGATGGGATTGGCGTTCCGGATGTACGTGGATGACAACCGGGACACCTACCCGCCGTCCGATCACAACGACCAGCGCCTCACCTGGCTGGCCGGCCTGCAGCCTTACAGCAAGACGGAGCTGCTGTACCGGTGTCCTGCGGACACCAGCACAAACTGGGGCAGCGTGCCCGGGACACGCCGCACCAGCTACGGCACGAACTTCTACTTCACTCCGGCGTCTCCGGGGGACGAGCCAGGCGTGAACGGCTTCATCAGGGATTCTATGGTGGCAAACGTGTCGCAGTCCATCTACATCTGCGAGCTGCGGCGCAACGCCACATCGGACCACGTCCATCC
>JBBFLP010000190.1:0-6592 GCA_037478975.1 Armatimonadota bacterium | reverse complement strand
GGACAGAATCAACGTTCGGATCGAAGCCGGGACGCGCCTTGATCACCTGGTTGTAGAGCCAGCCGATGAAGCCGACTTCGGTCCACCCTGGTCCCTCACGGAAGTACAAGCGGCCCGGAAGACCGGGACGGGGAGTACGCTCTCCAAAGACCATGAAGTTTTCCGAGGGGGAATCCGGCTTGCCGACTCCGGCTGCAAGCAACTGATGTCCGCCACCAAAGAGCAGGTTTGCCGGTACGCGTTCGCCTCGCGAGTTTTCGGACCGCATTACCTGACCGGAAGAGTCTTTCAGCCAGATGCCGCGCAGCGTCCCACCGGAGCTGAAGTCGAACCACAGGATCATCCGGCTGTCTTCGTAGACGAGGTCCTCTTCGGCAACAGGCTCGTGCACACTGCTCCAGGCATCCATCTTGGCCTGGGTCGGCACGGCTACAGGGCCGATCAACCGGGCGGCCTGGCAGGGCACCACGCAGAGCAACCACGCGACGATCACAGCGAAGCGAAATGTCAAGCCGTCCTCCTGCGCACAGCGGAGCGAATGTCCTGGCAGACAGGCAGCCGGATTCCGGGCGTTTCGGGAAAGGCGGTTCCCCCAGAATACCACAATGGCGCCGACTCACACTTCTCACCCACGAGCATGCACGCGTCCGGGTGCCAGATGACTTATCTATTCAGGGATTTGCTTGAGGACTCGCCGGAGCCCGGTAATAAAGCCTAGCAAATCTAGCGTGACAGTGTCTCAGACTCGGTCAAGGCCAATGTCGAACTAGCTATGGATGAGCCGGTTTCTCATAGCCACGACGGCCGCCCAGGGAATCCCGGGCACCAGGGCTCGCGACTCAGCGCTCACACGGGAGGCCGCTTCACCGATGACTTCCAGATCCCTCACTATCGCACGGCTCAAGAGCTTGCTGGAATGCAGGCTCTCGCGGGTGCAGCCCTGTGCGAACTCCATGACTTCCAGGGCCGCATCCAGCATGTGCTTCAATCTTACGCGGTCTGCATCAGGCAGCATACTGGACTTCCGCGGACGCCATCACGTCTGCACGAAAATAACGGCTCAAATCCTGGGGGGTTCTTACGTCCGCCTTCCGGCCAAGAATCTCGGAGAGTTCGAGTTCCAGCGCCGCCAGTCCGATCAAGCCGATCCGCACTCCGCGCTCGAATTCGAGAAGTACGTCAACATCGCTTTCCGGCCCAAGATCATCCCGGAGCACGGAGCCGAAGAAGGAGAGCCGCTTGATGCGGTGCTTCTGGCAGAACTCCGCAAGTCTGCCGCTGTCAACTTTCAGCCGGCTTGCCATCTGCAGGCCATTCCTGGAGCGGAGCTATGGTGGAGGCGCCGGGAATCGAACCCGGGTCCAGAAAGCCGACCGCGCGGCCGTCTACGAGCGTAGTCTGCGTTTCTGTTCTCGCCCGGAGCTTATCCCGCAGACGGGACTGCTCCGCGGCCAGCCCACCGATAAAAGTCCCCCGAAGGCGGCAGGCGCCCCTCCGGAGCAAGCCGGTCAAGTCCACGCCCGGCACCGCCCCCGCCGGCAGGGAACGGGCGGACGGCTGCTACCTAAGAGCAGCTTTCACGCGTGCCTAAATCAGATTAGGCAGCGAGCGCGTAGCTGTAGTTGCTGTTCGCGTTTATTGTTTTGCCGCTTTTTACGAGGCCAGCGGCGCCTCGGCTCGCAAACCGCGCTTCAAAGCTCCCTGTCGAGACCTTTCGCCCCCACGAGGAGACAGAAGCGTCCGGAAGCGGTCTTGCGTCCGTTCCGGCGAAGGTTATTATACCACACGCCGCCTTCGGACCCGGCCGCTTCACCAAATTACATGACGTCAGCAGCGCCGGAAGGTTTCCGAACCCGCCAGCCGCCGGGCTCCAAAATGGACAAACCGCACGCAGGAGCTCTGTGCGGCCTCAAGTTATCCTCCACCCAACCGATACTCTTTATGGCTGAGTCCCGCCCGTAAAGGGCGGCCGACCCCCGGCGCCGCGGATGGTGGCCCTGTCGCGGTCCCGGGGACACGGCACAGGAGAGAGCGCAGTGGCACTTCCGCACCTGTTCGGTAAGGACCGCGTCATCGGCATAGACATCGGCAGCAGCGTCATCAAGATCATGGAGATCGAGGCCGCTCCGGGGGGCGGTTGGCAGGCGGCGCGAGCCGTTCTGCAGCCCACCCCGCCCGAGACCTGCCACGACGGGATGATCACCGACGTCGCCGCCGTCGCCGCCGCCATCCGCAACGCGCTGCGCGGGGCGGAGATCCACGCCCGGGGAGCTGTGGCGGCCGTCTCAGGCTCACAGGTCCTGGTGCGGCACGTGCAGGTTCCCAGAATGTCCGAAGCGGTCCTGCGCAAGTCCATCCGGTTCGAGGCCGCAAAATACATCTCCACCGGCATAGACGACAGTCTGGTGGAGTTCGAGATCCTGGACAAAGACAGCGACGACGGCCAGATGCAAATCATGCTGGTCGCCGCCCCCACCGACCTGGTGGAATCCAGAGTGGCCGTCCTGGAGGAGGTGGGACTGGAGCCGCTGGTGGTGGATGTGGAGGCGTTTGCACTGATGCGCTCCCTGGTGGAGTTCTCAAGCGACCCCACTCTTCGCAACGAGTCCGTCGCGCTGGTGGACATGGGCGCGGGTCACACGGACCTGAACATCGTCTCCGGGGGGCAGTTCGCGCTGACCCGCAGCATCCCCATTGCCGGTTCCAGCCTGACGCAGGCGATCAAGTCTCAGACCGGAGCTTCCGACGAGGAATCCGAAAGCCTGAAACGCCGCGTGCGGATCGGCCCGATGCTGGACAGCGGGGATGGCCCGCCCGATGAGAGCATCATCCGCACAGCACGGGCGCTCCAGCCGCAGCTGGACGAGCTGCTCCGCGAGATCCGGCGCTCGCTCCACTACTATCAGTCGCAGTTTCCGGAGGGGACCCCGCAGGCCGTGGTAAGCCGTCTGTTGCTGACGGGCGGCACCAGCCGTCTGGCGGGTCTGCCGGAGTACATCTCCGCCAAGCTGAATCTGCGTGCCAGTCTGTTCAACGTCTTCACGGACGGGATCATCGGCCGCGGCTGTCTGACGGAGGAGGAGGCCCGGTCGGAGGGGCCGCTGTTCGCGGTGGCGGCCGGTCTCGCGTTGAAGAGCGAACAGCCGGCCCGCCTGGCGCAGGCCGCATAGGAGTGTCCGGAACACAGGCCCGTCAAGCGGCCGGACCCGCCGTTCCACGGGCCAGGAATCGGAATCAGGACCAATGCCCAACATCAACCTGATCGCACAGAAACGGGAGGAGAAGGCGCGGCTGGAGCGCACCATCCGGCGTCTGTTCTTCCTGATGAGCGGGCTGTTCATCGCCGCCATCATCCTATTCACGATGCTGAGCGCACAGTGGTTCAGGATCAAGGCGGACGTGAACGAGATGAACGAAGAGCTGGTCAAGCTCCAGCCCAAAGTGGACAAGATCAAGTTCATCGAAGCCCGGACCCGGGAGCTGAAGCCCAAGATCCAGCTGTACAGCAGCGCCCGGGAGCACACACTGAAGTGGTACAACTACCTGCAGATCGTCGCGCACTGCCTGCCCCAGCAGGCCTGGCTGACCCGCGTCTCAACGCAACAGGTGGCCACCTCCGCCACGGCGGATTCAGGGCCGCCTCCCTCGGCCAAAGTCAGCATCTCGGGCGTGACGATGAACCAGCAGCTGGTCGGTGAGACCATGCTCCGGCTGAACAGCTACGGCACCGCCATCGAGAGCGTGGAGCTCAGCTACACCCGGCCCGGCACGCAGGGAGCCACACCCGTCATCGAGTTCGAGGTGGCCACCGGTCTGAAGGACGTTCCCGCTTACTTCGACGGCCGGCCGCCCCGGCCCGTGAACACCGCCCAGGGGGAGACTAATGAGACCCAGAAGAAGACTTGAGCCCAGCCGCGGTTCTCTGATGCTGCTGGCAGGCGGCTCCGTGGTGGCGCTATTGCTGTGCATCGCCGTGGTGGTCGTCGGGATGAGCCAGATCAGCTCCGTCCGTGCGGAACTGGCTGAAAAGCAGGCTCAGGTCGAAGACGGGCGGCAGTTTGCCCGCCTGCTGGAAGCCTCCGAGCGCAACTACTACCAGGCTCTGGACGAGCTGCGGCACCTGGAGAAGAGCGCCACTCCGCGCTCCTATATCCCCACCCTGCTGAAGCAGCTGG
Source organism: Armatimonadota bacterium (assembly GCA_037478975.1). Lineage (GTDB taxonomy): Bacteria > Armatimonadota > UBA5829 > DSUL01 > DSUL01 > CALCJH01. The sequence continues at coordinate 2,417 of JBBFLP010000190.1, read as the reverse complement.
AGGAGCTCGGCAAGTCCGTCAATCTGAGGGTCACCGGAGTGCGGCCCATCCCGGATCAGCCACGGCCCCAGCGTAAGAGCTCCCAGGAGGGAGAGGAAGGAAAGAACGGGTCCGAAGCCGAGAAGGAGACGCCACCGCCCTACCAGGTGCAGCGCATCGAGGTGAAGTGCGAGGGTTCCTACGCCGACGCACTCAGCTTCCTCAACCGCCTGACCACCTTCCCGAAGATCCTGACGGTCAACTCCGTTGACATCACGCCCGGGGCGATGTCCCGCACCGGCAGCGGTCAGGTCTCCGGAAAGCTGGAGATCACGTTCAACCTGTCTGCCTTCATTCTGGACGAGAAGGACGCCGGCAACGGTCAGGACGACGGACGGGGGACGTTCCGCAAGCACAATGAGCAGCTCAAGGACGTCGGCGTGACCAACCGCAACAGCGGGACCAACTGAGAGAGGATGCTGACCATGCAATCAGACGCCAAAAAACAGATTCCCGTCCTGGTGGCGCTGTCGCTGGTGCTGGTGCTGGCGGTGGGATACTCGGTGAAGAAGACCCTCAACCGGCCGGTCCCGCAGGACAAGCCCGCGGCAAAAGCCGAAAGCTCCGCCGCGGAGCCGGCCCCGGAGCAGAATGCCCAGGATCCCCGGGACAACACCGGACTCGCCGCCGAGCAGTTCGTTTTCACGGGTCCGCCCGCCCGTGACCCGTTCCGCCCGGTGATCCGGCCGGATGCGGGCGAGCCCACCGGAGGACTGAAGATCTACAAAGCGCCGTCCGGGGACACCCCCTCATCCGGGAAGAAAGCCAAAAGCGGGAACGGACGCCTGTCCATTCCACCGCTTCCGCTCCCCGGCCTGGGGCAGGGACTCCGCGTGGAAGGTCCTGGAGTGCAGGCTTCCGCGCCCCCTGAGCCTCCGCCGTTCACGGCGACAGGCGTCGTTCGCGGGGCGTATGACATCGCCATCCTCCGCGGGGAGGGCGGCGCGAGATATTTCGTCCGCGAGGGCCAGAGCGTCGGCGATGGCTACGTGGTCAAATCCATCTCCCCGGTGGGAGTGGTTCTGAAAAAGCAAGACCGCAGCGTGTTCGTGAAACTAGGAGGAGCGCAAGATGCGACATCTACGTCCCGGCCGCGCAAGGAGGGCAACTGAGATGAAAGCCCGAACCGCCCTCTGGCCGATCATCATCGGACTGGCGCTGGCCGTGTCGGCCGTGCAGGCAGCCAGTGTCACCGCCGTGCGCGTGAATGACCTCGCCGACAGGGTCGAGATCCGCGTGTCGGTGGATGGCCCGGCTCAGGCCTGGGTGAATCAGTCCGCGGCGGGCCAGTGGATCGCGCTGGACATCCGCGGCGAGTATCAGTGCAAACCGGTGCGCCAGGCTGTCCGCAGCCAGTACGTCAAAGCTGTGCGGGCAGGCTGGTTCCAGAGCAGGCCCCCGCTCACCCGGGTGGCGGTGACGACGGCGGCGAAGGTGCCTTACGAGCTCGGGCGCGCCGGGGACGGGTCGCTCACCCTGACCGTCTGGAAGGGCGCGGCCGCGCAGCAAGCGGCGAAGGCAGCGGCGACACCCCGCCCGGGTGAGAGTGCCGCAGCTATCCCGGCTCCGGCGACATCTGTTGCCCCTGCGCCGACGGCGAAACCCGCCCCTGTGTCTGTTGCCGTGAACCCCACCGGTCCGCCGCTCACGGCTCTTCCTGTTGCCAGCGTTCTTCCGCCCGCGCCGCGGCTGGACGTGAAGGAGGCTCCGCGCGCGGCGACTGTGGCGGCTCCTCCGGCGCAGCCTCCTGCGCCGAAGCGCGACCTGATGGCCTTCCGCCCTGCGCCGGTGGCCCGCACGCAGGAGCCGGTGGTCCGCGTGGCGGCTGAGGCCGAGGTGCTGGAGCCCGGCAGTCCCGAGCCGCGCCCGGTCCGGACCGCCCGCGCTCCCGAGAGCGCAAACACATCCACGCTGCGCAGCACGACCTCATCGCCCATCAGCCTGAACATGGTGGCGACGGACATCAATGACGTCCTAAAGGCGCTCACGATGCAGGCGGGGGTCAATGTGGTGACGGCGACGGACGTGAAGGGGGAGGTGACGGTCTCGCTGCAGAACGTGGACTTCGAGAGCGCGCTCAACTCCATCACGCGTCTGTCCGGCTACCGGTGGATCCGCGAGGGGAGCACGTACTACGTGGGCTCCGACAAGTCCATCAACAGCTTCCGCTCCGGCGCGGATGCGGCGACGGAGGTCATCACGATGACCCGCGGCTCCGCGCAGGACATGCTTACGGTCCTGAAGGCTCAGTATCCGAACCTGGTGGCGTCTCTGCCCGCGCAGCAGACGGACGGCAAGACGCTGATCCTGAGCGGTCCGAAGGAAGACGTGGAGGCCGCCCGCACGCTCGTGGCCTTGGTGGACCAGTCCATCGCTCC
>JBBFLP010000189.1:0-6593 GCA_037478975.1 Armatimonadota bacterium | reverse complement strand
GTGTAGGTGGCTCCCCAGTCTCCCGGGAACCGTGGGTTGGGAGTGCCCGGCTGGGTCCAGGTGAGGGTCCACTCCGGGTCCTCAAACTCCCACTTCACGTGAAGCGTCGCGGGGACATCGAAGAATCCTTCCCGGAACTCCGTGCCGCTGGCTTCCACCGTCACCCTGCCGCGGTAGCCATCATTGTCCGTCAGCCAGCTCACGATGCTCAGGGCGTGGTTTCCCCGGTCCCGCAAGAACCCTCCGCCGTAGTCCATGAACCAGCGGAAATGGAAGTGACACCTCTTCGGATGGTAAGGAGCCCAGGGTGCCGGCCCCAGCCACATGTCCCAGTCCAGGGTGGGTGGAACCCGTTGCGGCTCGCCCCAGGTATCCGGCTGAAAGTTTGCGGGATGCCACACATCCACCCGGCGGATGCGGCCCAGCATGCCGTTCCGCACGTAGTTGCAGGCCAGCCGCGCATTGGGATGAGACCGCCCCTGTGCATTGATCTGAACCACCCGCCGGTAATGGCGGGCGGCATTCACCATCGCGCGGCCTTCAAGAATGGTTTTGGCGGTCGGTTTCTCGCAGAGAACGTGCTTCCCCGCCTGACACGCGTGCACGGTCATGAGCGCGTGCCAGTGGTCCGGCGTGGCGATGGTCACCGCGTCAATGTCCTTGCGCTCCAGGATGCGGCGGTAGTCCCGGTAGAGGGCGGGGGTGCCCTCGGTCACGCGCTTTGCGGCCTCGGCCAGGTGGTTTTCGTCCACGTCGCAGAGCGCGGCGGAGTCCGGCCGGATATGGTTGCGTCCCATTCCGCCGACTCCGATGTTCGCGATGACGATGCGGTCGTTTGCGCCCGGCTTGCCGTTCCGGGCGATGACGCCCTCCCGCACGATGACCGGCAAAGCCAGCGTGGCAGCTGCTCCCTTCAGGAAGCTCCTGCGGCGGATCTTCGAGGTCTCGGACATGGTATTGCGGCTCCTTTCGGGCCCGGCCTCCCTCTCCTTGGCCCTTCGACGCCTGTGCTTTGCCTCCCTTCCGGGAACAGAGCGGTTCCACTAGCCGTTCTTGCCGGTGAGATTCGCGGGAATTGGACGATGAAGATGCCACCAGTCTCCAGCCTGTTTCTGATAGCGGCCGCAGCGTTTTTCCTGTGGTCGGGCCGTCCGGATTCCGGTGCCTTGGCGCCCCTGGCCCGGACAGTTCCTGAGGACTCCGGGGCGCCGGAGGCATCCGCAGGCTGTTGTGGACCGTCTGCGATACAGGAGAAGAAAATGTCCGAAGATACAGTGCTGCAAAAGGTTGTCCGTTCGGAAGAGGAGTGGAAGTCCCGCCTGACGCCCGAGCAATACCGCGTGATGCGCCTGAAGGGCACCGAGCCGCCGTTCACAGGCATGTATGTGGATGAGAAGACCCCCGGCATATACCGGTGCGCAGGCTGTGGTCTGGACCTCTTCGACTCCGATGCCAAGTTCGATTCGGGCTCCGGCTGGCCCAGCTTCTTCCGGCCTGCCGGGGAGGGGCGAATGGAATACCGCACCGACACAAGCCATGGAATGGTCAGGACGGAGGTGCTCTGTGCCCGGTGCGGTTCTCATCTGGGTCACGTGTTCGATGACGGTCCCCGGCCCACCGGCAAGCGCTACTGCATCAATTCTGTCTGTCTGACCCTGGAGCCTCGTGCCAGTCGTTAGCCTCCCTGTCCTGCGGCTTTCCGCTTGACTTCCGGCCGGGGGCGTGCCAAACTTCCGGCAGGCGGGCAACGGCGCCGGTTCCTTGCGGCGGCTGACGCGCCTGCCCGGAAGCGATGAGAGCATGACAGCAGGCGATCTGTTCCTCTGGCTGGCCGCGGCCGCGCTGGCCGCGTCATTCATTCTGAATCTGCGGGCGGCGCTCAGGCGTGAGGTCTCCGCGCCGCCGCTGGCGCGCTGGCTCTATTTGGTATGCGCTCTGGCATTCACGGCGGCGTCAGTGACGCTGTGGGCGCTGCTGTTCGGGCACCGCTTCGATGTGGCCTATGTCTACGGCTACACTTCCCGGGATCTGGCTCCGGGGTACATCTTCTCCGCATTCTGGGCCGGGCCGGAAGGATCGTTCCTCTTCTGGGCGCTCGTGGGAGCATGGACCGGTGTGTTCCTGAGGCGGACCACGAAGGATCTTGAATCCGCCGCTATGTCGTTCTGGTGTCTCACCCAGGGACTCCTGACGGCCATGCTCCTGATCAACTCTCCGTTCGCGCCGCTCGACGCTTTCCCGCCGGACGGCGCCGGTCTGAATCCCATCTTGCAGGACCCGTGGATGGCCATTCATCCGCCGGTGTTGTTCCTCGGTTTCGTGGTATTCAGCGTTCCGGCCGCACTGGCGGCCGCGGGGCTTCTGACAAACCGGCTGGACCGCTGGGCATCCCTGTCTCTGCCGTGGGCGTCGCTGGGATGGTTGTCGCTGGGGGGCGGACTGGTGCTGGGCGGTCTCTGGGCCTACGAGACCCTGGGGTGGGGCGGCTACTGGGGGTGGGATCCGGTTGAGAACTCCTCACTGGTGCCGTGGCTGACGGGAACCATTCTGCTGCACGGTCTTATCCTTCAGCGGACCCGCGGGACGGGCCAGCGACCCAATATCATCTACGCCTTGCTGACCTACCTGCTGATCCTGTACTCCACCTTCCTGACCCGCAGCGGAATCCTGGGCGATTTCTCGGTGCACAGTTTCAGCGATCTTGGAGTGGCGGGTCTGCTGGCCGGGGCGATCGGCGTGGTTGCCGTGATCTTCCTCGGCCTGCTGGTGTGGCGCTTCCCCAGCATCCCTGCTCCTTCCATCATCGATGATGGCCACGGCAAGGAGCTGAACCATTATCTGACCTCCTGGGTGCTCTCCATCATCGCGTTCTTTGTCCTGCTGGGCACCAGTGCTCCCCTCATCACAGGTCTGCTTGCGCCGGACCGGCCCGCTGGAGTCCAGCCGCGTTTCTACAATGTCACCGGGGCTCCACTGGCCTTCGGGATGCTGCTCCTTATCGCCCTGTGTCCGCTGATGAGCTGGTCACCGCACGCTTCTAAAGCGGCAGCCGCGTCGCTCCGGAGAAACGCCCAGGGTCTGGCAGTCATCGCAAGCGCCATCGTTGTGCTGCTTCTTCTCTTCGTGTTCGGCGCGACGAAGGGTTCCCTGTGGTCGCTCGGTCTCCTAGGTGCGGCCGTGCTGATCGTGAACGGGTGGCGATTCGCGACCGCGGCTGTCACGTCGGGGACGCTGGCGGCAGGAGCCTATCTGGCGCACGCAGGAATCGGCCTGATGTTTGTGGGCGTTGCGGGAAGCAATCTGGGGCACCCGGAGCAGGCGGTCGTCCTCCAGGCAGGAGAGTCTAGGTCTGTCTTAGGATGGACAATAAAGCTAGACTCTGTAGAAGCCTCTCCGGATGGTGTCATGACCGCGCATCTGCAGCTTGCTCGCGGCCGGGAGCAAGCGAGGCACATCCACCTGACCGGGAAACCGATGCCCGGAGGTCAGGGGTACGCCTTCAAGCCCTACATCCACCGCAGCGCGGTGGCGGATGTCTACTTTGCTCCCCATGAAATGGTCCCGGGTGGGGGAATGATCCGTCGGCCATCGCCGACGGTGAAGCCGCTTGAGGGCAGCATCCAACTGACACCGGCCATTGTGGTGGGAGACCGGGAGATGCGCCCCGAGCCTGCCACTGCCCCGGACGGGTCAGTCACCGTCCGGCTGGAGGCGATGAGCGTGGAGTCCGGGAGTGTGGAGATCACCGTCCTTCCCAGGGAAGGGCAGCCGCGCAGGCTCACGCTTTCAAAGGGGCAGGTGGAAAGAGTCGGAATGCTGGACGTGCAGTTCGAGCGCTACGGTCCGATGGAGCAGGACAGCAAGGGCGACCTGCGGGCGTCCGCGTTGATCAACGTGGCTCCCGCACGGGGCGATTCGCCACCCGCCAGCGCTATGCGGGAGACAGAAGAAAAGCCTCCGGTTGAACCGCTTGAACAAGAAGGCGCATCGGGCGGTTCCATCAGTCTGAGCGTGTCCACCAAACCCCTTATCAGCCTGCTGTGGCTCGGCTCCGCGCTGGCCGGGCTCGGGTCGCTCCTGGCCGTGGTGCGGCGTTTCCGGGAGGCTGCGGCTCAACAATGAGTATTGGTCAGAGAACTTGCCTGCTGTCCTGCCTGGCGTTGCTTCTCCCGCTTGCGAAAATACCGGTGTCAGCTGCCACGCTGGAGGATTTCGGGAGGTCGGCGGCTCTATCGGCGGCGGCCAGGAGGATGCTGGACGGGCGGGGGAATCAAAACGCGTTCGGCGCTCCGGACGTGGCAAGGCCGCTTGTAGCGGTCCGCTTCCGGCCGGGTTCGCTGGAGTCGGAGAACCGGGCGCGGCTGGCGATGTGGCGCGAGGCCGTGGACTTCGTGGTGGTCTCCTCTCCCGAAGCTGCGCTCCTCTGCGAGCAGACCGGAGTGCCCTGGGCGGGGGATTGCACCCCGGATTTCGGGGATCGCCCTGTTTCCGGGACGCACCGCCTCGGCTGGCTGGCTCCGGCGGACCTGGAGGTTTCGTGCCACCAGAGCGGGCAAGAGCCCGTTGTCGCGGTGGTAGAAAAGGCGGAAGGTCCCTTGCCAGAGGTGGCTCCCTCGGCTGGCGCCCCGGCAATCGGCATCAGGATCATACCCGCCCGCTCTTCGGGAGCATTGCCTGAGGGTCTTCTCATCGAACGGCGCGGCGACGTTCTGCGTATCTCGCCTCCCCTTTCGGGGGCTACGGCCTTCGTGGAATGGGATGTGACTCTGCCGCCCGGCGTCCTTCTGACGTTTTCGGCGCGCAACGCAGGCGCCGAAGGCGACGGGGCTTCCCTGGCGGTGCGGGTGTCCGGGACTCTCAAACCCGAAGTCCTCTGGGAGCGGGACCTCCCGCCCGGCAAGCCTGCCGTGGAGGCAGCCTTGGACCTCTCAAAGTGGGCGGGCTCCCGTGTGCGGGTGCGCTTAGACGTCTCGCCGGGAGCCTCCCGCGACGCCCGGGGCGATCTGGTGGAGATAGACAGGCCGCTGCTGGAAGCCTCCGGCTCGCATGCGTCCCTGATGGAGACCTCTAACTGGTGGCAGGCCCGATGCGGCTACCGGCCGTTGGAGGGGCAAGGGGCGTTACGCGATATTCTGACCGGCCCTTCCGGCCCCACCTTCGACCCCGATGCTCTGACGGCGGCTCTGGAGTGGGCGGAGCGAGGAGGTCGGCGGGCGGTGCTGGTGGATACGCATCCTACCGGCAGCCTGGATACAGCTTCCCCGGCGGCCTTCGGTATGTTCTGGGCGCGGGCCTTGCAGAGGGGAGCCGCCGCGGCGGTCTTCGACGACAGCGCAAACGGAATGGATGGCCTGGCCGGCGAACTGGCGCGATGGCGGAATTCCCTGCATCTGCTGCAGGCCGGAGAGGGCGACTCCGCGCAGCCGGGCCGACGCGAGGTCATCGTCATCCGGTCAGAAGTCACAGCCCGGCAGGAGGGGCTGCACTGTGTGGAAGATGGCGGACTGCTTCGCATCCCAGATCGCTTCGCGGCCTTACACCTTTCGGACCGGACTCCGGTGAGCGGCTTCACAGACCGGCAGGGGCTTGTGCTGGTCTTTCCGCGGCGCGGAGCGCGGGTTCTGGACTCCGGCATCTGTTTCCCGGAGCGCATCGAGCGGCAGGGCAGGGAGCTAGAGGTCTCGCTGCGCTGTCCCGCAGAGCTGGCCGGGACGGCATCCAGTCCTTTCCGCATCGTCTTCTGGACCCCGGACTCGCCGGATCCGGGCCTGAAGACTGGTGACGTATGGACTGTTTCCCCTCTCGGTGACGGGTTCTATGAGGCGGCCTGCTCCCGTCCCGGCCTGCACGTTGTCAGGATCCCCGGAGCTGTCCGCCCGCGCGGTCCGATGGAGTGGACTCCCATAGACCACTGAACGCCTTTTTCACTGCAGGCGCGCCAGCTCGCGGGCAATCTCTGCAGCCATCATCCGGCTTTTTCGCAGGAGCGTGTCTGCTCCCAGTTTGCTGCGGGTCTTCAGGACTTCCGCGAACGCTTCGCTCTGACCGGCGTTGTGCAGCATCAAGCGTCCACGGCACAGTATTGCCGCCGACCGCAGGTCGCCAGCGCGCCGCAGTCCGGGAGCGTACAGGTGCGGGATGAAACTCTCGTCCCGCTCCCACGGTGTGGAGTTCAGATCCACCGCGACCGCCTGGAAATCCCCGCCCAGAGCGGTTGCCAGCAGCGTCACCGCACCGGCCTTTCCCGTCCCAACGACGCCCCGCAGACGAATGCCCGCCGCCCGTGCCGCGGCCGCGGTGTCCAGCACCTCTTGAACGGCCTCCCCGGCCGGCGTCCTGTTGTAGCAGGTGTAGAAGTCCTTCCAGAGAGCTTCTGGCTCGGCGTCAGGTGCGACTATTAGAGTGATGGTTCTCAGGTTATAGTTGTGCAAAGCTGACCGGACTTCGTCCGCGTGGGCATCCCCGGACGAACAGACCAGAAGAACAGCGTCTCCGTCTTTCGGTCCTTCAGTTGCAGGCGGGGATGTGGCCCTCGACTCCTCGATCGCCAGCGAAAGCTCCAGCGCCGTCCCATAAACTTCGCGGAATCTGCG
>JBBFLP010000188.1:0-6613 GCA_037478975.1 Armatimonadota bacterium | reverse complement strand
TTGGCTGCCTCCCTTCACCGCAAGGGACTTCCTGCAAAGCCGGACCTTCACCCGCATCGAGATCGCGGAGATCCTGCAGAATGCGCAGATCCCTTCGGAGCCTCGGGCATCTGCGCTGTATGCCCGTCTCCGCGATGACCTCTCCGAAGAGTTGCTGTTTCTGGGTGCAAACCCTAGTGACAGCAAGGAGCAGGGTTTCCGGTCCGCTGCGCCTCAGACCGTTCTGACGGGTTGGGTGTCGGCAAGCGCCAGCCGCGTGGATGGAGACTCGCGTGGATTCGCCACGGGCACGTTGACCGCCCTGTCGGCAGCCGGACCGCGGCGCGTGCTGAATGCCACGCTGACTTCGGAAGCCCGGCTGTTCCATCCGGATTCCTATCAGAGTTTCCCCGTGGTGGACCGGTTCAGCTTTGCCGAGAACCGCCGGACGTGGAAATGGGACGCGGGACGTTCCTATTCGTGGTTCGGGACGGCCGGCGCCGGGTCTATGTGGCTGTCGGACGCAAGTCCCGCCCTGTTTCAACTCCGGGCGTCCGGGGTCCTAGATCTGGGGCGGCCAGGGCGTTGGGCGCTTTCCTGGCAGACGGGAGCCTTTTCGGACCGGGGCCGCACGGTTTACCTGCTTTCCCGCCGCGTGCATAAGACCCTGTCTCCGAAGTGGACCCTCGGCTACATTGACATGTCGAAGACCACCCGGACGCCGGATCCGTTGATGGCCGCGCTTCCCGCTCTGGCCTATCAGTCGCTGTTTCTCAAGGACGTGGACTCCAAATGGAATGCCCTGCTCGGCGTCGAGGCGATCTACCGTCCGTCACCCCGCACGGATACGTACCTGCAGTGGATGGTGGACGATATGACCAGCCCTCTCGCGTCCCGCCACGACGCCCCGAAGAAGACCGGCATACTTGTGGGGCTGCGGACCCGGTCTGCCGATTTTACTTCGGGTGGGCTTCGTCTACAGGCGGAGTACTGTGTCATTGACGCCCGCGCCTACGAGGCCACCCGTCCGGGTGCGCCGCTTCTTGCGTGGACACAGGACGGGCTGCCTCTGGCGTGGAGCTATGGTCCGGACGCCAGGACTCTGGCTCTGCGTGCGGAAAAGCGCTTCTCCCCCAGTTGGGACTGTGCGGCGACGCTGGTGGACAGCCGCAAGAAGAGCGGGGGCGGCCGTAGCACCGTGTTGTCGCTTCAGCCTTCCTGGGATTTCAATCCCCGCAGCAGCCTCAGCCTGATCCTCGAATGGCGCTCCGGGGACGTGGACGAAACCTCCACGGGCATCCGGGCGAGCATCGCATTCTAGATAAGAGAAAGGAGTTCCGGTCGTGGCCAGAGTGGTAACAGCGTCGGCTCCGGGACGGGCCGGCATCGTCGGGAACCCCACGGATATGTACGGGGGAAGCGTGCTGTCCGTCAGCGTCCGGGAGCGCGCCGTGGTCCGCATCGAGGAATCGGATGCCCTGGAGCTCACGTCCGGGAGCGAAAAGCAGGTCATCCGGTCGCGCGAAGACTTAGAGCCGCAGGGCGACCTCTTGGATCTACAGCGCTCCGCTGTTTTGCAGTTAGGGCTGGACCCGGCCGTGTTCCGGGTATCCATCTCCATCTCATCCAGTGTGCCGGTCCGCTCCGGGCTCGCCGGATCCACAGCCATCGCGGTCGCCCTGACCGCCGCCATCTCCCGCTGGATAGGAGGCAGTCTGGAGAGGCACTGGCTGGCTGAGACGGCGCGGCTCATCGAGGCCGTCCGGATGGGGATCCTGTGCGGCTATCAGGATCAATACATGGCCGCCTTTGGTGGCCTGACCTACCTGGACTTCCGGGGTAAGGAGCGCCTTGGCGCAGATCCTGCGGAGCCGCTGGCCACCGTCCAGCGCCTGGATCCGGAGGCTCCCGTCCCTCCTCTGGTCCTGGGGCACACGGGCATCATGCGCAACTCCGGGGCAGTTCACAGAGGGCCGCGGCAACGGTGGGAGGACGGGGAGCCGGAGGTGGTGGCGGCCTTCGAGGAGATCGGCCGGCTGGCCCGCCTGGCCAAGAAGGCACTGTTGCGGGCAGACTGGGAGGAGCTCGGCCGCCTGATGAACCGCAACCACGATCTGGTCAGCGGCCTGGGGATGTCCAATGAAGCGAACGACCGGCTCATTGACGCCGCCCGCCGCGCGGGTGCTTACGGCGCCAAACTTGCCGGGGCGGGCAAGGGCGGTACCATCATCGCCGTCGCCGGCAACCCGGAGGATGTCGGCAGGGCGCTGATGGACGCCGGAGCGGAGTCCGTCTACTTTCCGTACCCGTCCCCGGGGGTGGAAGTCAGGGAAGAAGATGGCGGTTCTCAGTGATGGTGTCCGGCGTGGTTGGCGCCGGATCCGCTCAGGGCGAGCACAAGGGCCAGAAGACCCATCGCCAGCACCAGGATCCCCGGAGCCAGCGCAAGGGCTCGCGAAGAGCCGAGCCGCCGGGAGAGCGCGTTGGCCCTGGCTGCCGCCACAGTGGTCAGAAGCCCTATGGCGATCAGGCAGGATCCCAGCCCCAGCGCGAACGCCAGCATCAGCCACACCGCCGACTGCAGCTTCCCCGATCCGATTGATAGAGTCAGGAGCGCGATGGTCCCCTGGCAGGGGATCAGCCCGCCGCTGATCCCGAGAACAGTGGGGTTCACCACGTGAGCCTTCAACATATGCGCGGCGTGACGCTCCACGTGTTCCGGGTCGTGGGACGCCTCTCCCTCACCGTGGCGGTGGGAACACGTCGTATGTTCTCCCAGACCGCAGGTGGTCATCAGGATTCCAATCCCCACCGTCACCAGAGCGCCCGCCACGCGGAAAGCCGTTGCCAGGGTCTCCTGACCTATCTCCCGGCCGATGAACGCGGCCGCCACAGCCAGCAACCCTGCCAGACCGATGTGTGACAGGACCACGGAGAGCCCGAACTTCCATACATCGCTGCGGCGTCCGCTGGAGCCGACCAGCAGAGCGTGGATGATGGAGCGGCCATGAGCGGGTTCCAGCACGTGCAGTGCTCCCAGAACGAACGCCATAGCCAGCGTGGTCTGCAGAGAGATTTCCGACACTCCGTCGTCTCCAGTCAGTGCGCCACCCGCGCGTCTGCCGGGACGCCGGCAGGATCGGGCCGGAGGTGTGCAAGAAGATTCTGGCTAACAGCGGTGAAGGTTGTCAAGAGGGACCGGGGACCAGTAAACCTCAAATGCCGCCCCCCTCTTCCACGGGCTCTGGCAGATACTTCACGAGCTCGACGGTAGTACCGCCGGAGAAGTGGAAGTTCACCTCGTCCATGAGGCAGCGCATGAAGAAAATCCCTCGCCCTCCTTCAGCCAGCTCGCCCTGGGAAACCTGGGGAATACTTTCGGGATCGAATCCCGGGCCGGGGTCCGTGACGCGGACGCTGAAACGGTTGCCCTCTCGCGTGCACGTGACGTGAATGGTCTCGTTTCCCGTCGGACACCCGTACCGGAGCGCGTTACAGGTGGCCTCTCCCACGGCGAGTTTCAGATCGTCCAGCTCCTGCTGCGTCAGGGGCAGACCCTCCGCGAACTTTACCACGCTCTTCCGGAGGGCTGAGATATTCTCCGGCCGCCCTTCCGCTTCGAACGTGGCTGTGCGGATACCGTCGTCGGCTCCCCGTCTCAGCCCGGATTCCGGGGCCGCGTCGTGGCCACCGTCCCGCATCTCGAAGAACGGGGCGAATCCGGATACTCCCAGCACGCGCGTCAGCTGGCGGCTGGGACGGACAAGGGTGATGCGGCCTCCTCTGGCCCGGGCCGTCTTGACAGCATCCAGCAGAACCGACAGCCCGGAGGAGTCGATAAACTCCACCCGTTCAAGATGAAGCGTGATGGAGCCTCCGTGCTCTTCCAGCGCCGCAGCAAGCTTGCGGCGCAGGTGCTCGGAACTGTGATAGTCAATGTCTCCGCTGATCTCGAGTTCGCCGGGTCTTCCGGCGACAGGCGCGATCTTCACAGACGGTTCACCTCGTCAGGACTTCCGGATCATCCCCGCCGTCTGGCAACCAGCAGGGCGATATCGTCTGTCAGGCGCCCTCCCGCATGCTCCCGCGCCCGGGTCTCGATCAGCTCCGCCACCCTGGCCGCGCTCTCCCCGGCCGCGGCGCGCACTGCGTCCCGCACTCCCGAAACGTCAAACAGCGCGCCGCCGTTCCGGGCTTCTGTGACGCCGTCGGTATACATCACCAGGATGTCACCCGGCTCGATGGCGGCCTCCTCGCACAGGAACTCCCCTCCCGGAACGAATCCAAGAGCCCGGCCTGTGCTGGCCAGACTACGGACTCTTCCCGTTTTCCGGGACCAGAGGAGAGGCGGCTCGTGCCCGGCGTTGGCATAGTATAACAACCCGGAAGAAGTGTCTAGGAGTCCAAAGAACAGCGTGACGAACATATTGTCCGGCACGTAAAAACACAGCGCGTCATTCACCTGACGCAGCACGGTCCCCGGCTCCGCCGCGCCGTGCGCGAAACCGCGAAGCAGATACTTCGCCATAGCCGTGTGCACCGCAGCGTTCAGCCCCTTGCCGCTGACGTCCCCGATCACAAGCGCCAGGCGTCCGTCGGGTGTTGGGAAAACGTCGTAGAAGTCGCCGCCCACACGCGCCTCATCAAGCGCTGCGGCATACTGATGCGCCAGCTCGAATTCTCCCACCTGTTCCGGGACCTGCGGCAGGAAGGTCCGCTGAAAAGTCTCCGCGATCCGGCGTTCCCGCTCGAAGATCTGTGCACGGGTCAGCGCCGCTGCAGCGACGCTGGCGATGGAACCCGCCAGCCGCAACTCTGCCGTGGAGAACTCATGCCCACCCGGCGCCAGCAGCGTCAGCACTCCAAACGTCTCGCCCCGTTGCCTCAGCGGAAGCGCCAGCAGCGCCGCCTGATCCAACCCGGCCTCGCGGAAGCGAGGGAACTCGCTGCGCGGGGGCAAAGGTACCTCACGCTCCACTACGTGCGTCTCGGAGTTCAGAGCCTGAGCGCTGATCCGGTCGCAGGGGTCTGTCAGACCTCGCTCGCTTTTCAGGCGGGATCTTCGCCCCGCCCCGCGCGACACCAGCAGGCTGCCGTCCCAGTGGCGGACGATGGCGGAGGAAGCTACCACGAAGGGGAGAAGCTCGATCTGCTCATGGAGCTTGTCCAGCAGATCTTCCATCTCCATCTCCGCGCCCAGCACCTGAGCCACCTCCCACAGGACGCCCAGCTCCTCCGCATGTTGACGGGTCTGCTCGAAAAGGCGCGCGTTCTGAATGGCCAGCGCGGCCTGCTCGCCGATGGCGGCCGCCACCTGGATGACCTTTTCACCCAGCACCACTTTCTTGCCGGGTTCGTCCGCGGCGGCCAGCCCCACCGTCCGTCCCTCATAGATGAGCGGCACCGCCAGCATGCGCTGGATGCGCCATTTTTCCGCGACGTATCCGTCCTTGCGGCCAGCGGGCTGCTCGATGACGGTGGGCTTGCCGGTCTTGATGGCCTGCATCATGGCGGTCTCCCGCTCCGACAGACCCAGCCGCAGCCTGCGGAACTGCTCCTCCTCTTCGGGGCTGGCGCCCAGCAATAGATAGCCCCGCGCCTGCCCATCCTCTATGAGGAACACGCCGCAACGGCTCATCCCCGTCACAGCCATGATGCTCTGCGCTACCACCTGCAGCCGGTCGTTCAGGGAGGGAGACGCTGCTAGCGCCTGCGACACGGCGTAGAGCGCCGCAAACTCCGTCACAGCGCGGTTCTGCGCGTCATACAGGGAGGCGTTTTCGATGGACACCGCCGCCTGCGCGGCGATCGCCATCAGCAACTCCACATCGTCCTGCCGGAAGTCTTCCGCTCCTTCAGGGCAGGCGACCACCGCGATGGCGGTCAGATAGCCTTTGCTGAGCAGAGGCACCGCCAGACCGCGGCGTCCACCGATGCTTTCGCTCAGCTCCCGGTTCAGGCGCTCTCTTGAGTCGGGAGCCACGGGCGCCGGACGGTGGGATTCCAGAGTGTGCACCGTGGGAGCCTTCTCGTCGAAGGGGATGGTGGCGTAACGGGCGGAGATGTCCTCTTCCACGCCGAATGATGCGCGCCTGCGCAGCTGTTCCAGATCCCGCTCGATGACGTAAAGCGCGGAGCGGTCAGATCTCACCCCGCGCGCCATGAGCTCCGCTACCAGTCTCTGCACCTGAAGCGGGTCCAGTGCGGACGAGATAGCACGGGACACCTCGAAGAGTGTGCGCTCGTGGTGCGCCTCCTGCTTCCAGCGCGACGCGGCGGCGGCCGCCTCCATGGCGAAGGCCGCCTGGCTGGCGAACAGCTTCAGCCGGTCTACGTTCTCCTCCGCCTCGGAGCCGCCCTCCTGGCTGCGCGCCGAAAGCAGACCCACGATCCGGTCGTTGACCGTCAACGGGACGGCCGCGGTCCCTTTACCTTCTCCCGTTTGCTCTCCTGTCAGCGAGGCTACCTGTCCGGCCATCATCCCGGCCAGGCGGCTGTCCGCCTCAATCTGCCGGGAGGATCCGGCAATATCTACCTCCTGCCCGTGACTGTCAACTGAAACATGTCCGCTCAACACATCCCGGGTTTCGTTCAGCAGGTAAATGGAAGCGCCTCCCAGCTTGAGGGTGTCCAC
>JBBFLP010000187.1:3993-6616 GCA_037478975.1 Armatimonadota bacterium | reverse complement strand
CGGTCCAGCCGGAACTCCGCTGCCGTGGCCGCCTCCTGCACCGCCCGGTGCAGATCCGCCGTCCTTCCGGCGCACACCAGACTGTCCGGATCCTCACCGGACGGCAGTCTGGCCACCCTCACATCGAACCCGGCCGCCTCCAGGACATCGGCTGCTCCTAGCGCAGCCCTCTGCCCCGGCGAGTCGGCGTCGAAGCACAACACCACGCGGTCGCAACCCAGCTTCAGCAGCCTGCAGTGCGGCTCGCTGAAGGCCGTGCCCATCGCCGCCACGGCGTTCTTCAGACCCGCCCGGTGCGCGGAGATCACATCGAGATAACCCTCCACCACCAGAGCGAATCCCCGCGCGGAAATCTCCCGGCGCGCCAGCGACCATCCATACAGGATGTTCGCCTTGTGAAAAACAGGAGTTTCCGGGGAGTTAAGATACTTCGGGCCCTCCTGGCCGATGCTCCGTCCCCCGAACCCCACAATCCGGTCCCCCGCATCCGCCACCGGAAACATCAGACGGTCGCGGAAGCGGTCATAGTAGCCGCCGTCCCTGCGTGTTCCTACCAGTCCAGCTTTCGCCGCCGCCGCCAGATTTACCTTCTCGGACGCAAGGAATGTGGTCAGGGCATCCCACGACGCAGGAGCATACCCGATACCGAACTCCTGCGCCGTTTCCGGGTCTATCTGGCGGGCTGCAAGATATTCTGCGGCCCGTTTCTCGTGCCGGAGCCGCTCCCGGAAGAAGCGCGCCGCCACCGAGAGGGCTTCCAGCATCTCCTCGCGCTCTCCCCGCGAGGGAGCCCCGCGGGAAGCGCGCACCTCCACTCCCACCTTCTCCCCCAGGCGTCTCAGCGCCTCCGGAAAGGTCAACCCTTCCAGCTTCATCAGCCAGCTGAAGCAGTCGCCGTGCTCTCCGCAGCCGAAGCAGTGCCAGACTCCCCGCTCCGGATTCACGAAGAAGGATGGCGTCTTCTCTTCGTGGAACGGGCACAGTCCCTTGAAGCTCCGGCCCGCCCGCATCAGGCGCACGCGCTGGCTGACCAGATCCACCAGATCCACACGGGAACGGATCTCGCTCACCGGGTCATCCGGCATTGCCGCGACTCCTGCCCTCCCGGAAAACGCCGCCGTCCCGGCTCGCGTCGGCGAGGCCGGGACGGGTCTTCAAACTCTCGGACACAGTACGCAGGCGGCTCACTCCACCAGCGCGACGGACACGCCCACGACCTTTCCGTTTAGCAGCGTGAACGCGCAGCTCGCCTTCTCGCTGTAGTCCATGACGAGCGTTCCGTCCGGATTCTGTCGCTGCGAGTCCGGGAACCCGTATTTCGCGATCACCTGGGCGTAAGTGGCGCCGACGTTGATGCCGCGGGATGTGCGCGCGGGCGACCACGGCCACGGCGCGAAAGCGTCAATCTGCTCCACCAGCCCCTTGTAGCCCACGGTGAAGACCAGTGACGGCCCGGAGGCGTAGTCATAGAAGTATTTGGTGATGGCCCTCCGCGGAAGCTGCGGCCCCTGCGGCATACCCGGCACGCCGCCGAAAGCTCCCGGCATGCCCATCCCGGGAGTGGGTGTCGGACCGGTCATCGCCCCCCCGAACAGGGAACTGGCCAGATTCGCCAGGCTGGTGCCCCCCAGAGCACCGCCCAGAGACGTGGGACCGGGCATTCCGCCGCCCATGGGCGGCGGAGGAGCCTCAAGGCCACCTCCGGTGGGGCTGGGAGGCAGTCCCACACTCGTAGGAGACGGGAAGTTGAATCCGCCGGGCTGAGTGCCCTCGCCGCCGGGCATCCCCGGTGTCTGCATGGCTTCCGGTGTGAACTGGCCCACCTGCACGCGCGTGGGATTCCCGTACTTCGCGAAGATCTGCGAGGCCGGACGCCCGATCACGATGCCGGCAAGCGAACGCTCGGGCCGGCCCTGCGCACAGGCGCAGGCCGACGCAGCAAGCAACAGCCCTGCCGCTGCGGCGCTCCAGCGCCGCCAGGATGGGATCTTAAAACCTGATCGCGTCATCTCAACTCCTGTCCCGGCCAGGAATCTCTGACAGATCCCCGGACCGGCCGCACATTGCGAACGGCTTCCCTCTCCGTTCCTCTCCTTTTGACATCCTGCCGGGAGTCCGTCTGCCCTGACTGCCGAGGCCCGTCCGCGCGCTCTCCCGGTCAAAGCTTCACTATTCTAAGGATACCCCAGCCGGTCCACCCCGGCCACGCCCGGAGAAACCAGCCGTCTTCTTATCCGCATCCTCAGCGGAGGACATCCGCCAGTCTTCCCGGACTCAGCCCGCGCGATCTGAGCCGCTGGACAATGCCTGGCAGGGCTTCCAGCGTGGTCGCCTCGCAGTTGTGCATCAGCACCACCGATCCTGACGCCGCTGATGCCACATACTGTTCCATCCCGGATACCGGTCCTCCTTCATACGGTCCGCAGTTCGCGCTCCACATCACGGGAGTCAGACCGAACTCGGCCGCCACCCTGCGCCCCTCTGTACTGAGATGACCGCCCGGTGGACGGAAGAACCGGGGCACGCGCCCCGTCGCCTCCTGCACGGCGGCGATGGGCCCGAACAGCTCGCGGATGATCTCCTCGCGGTCCATCTCCGCAAGGGACCGGTGGGTCTCGGAATG
>JBBFLP010000187.1:0-3893 GCA_037478975.1 Armatimonadota bacterium | reverse complement strand
GCGTCCCGCCGCCTGATGCACCTCCCCCAGACGGAACTGCGCCCAGGTGGCGTTCGGCCGGAGTCTAAGACTCTCACGGATGGCCCGCAGTACCCTCTCGGCCGCCGGGCCCTGCAGAGGCCGGCCTACCTCCGGCGCCAGGTTGGCGACCATCACATCGCTGGAGACCTCGCCCACCACCACGCCGTTCAGATCCTGACCGCGGATGGTCACCCGGTGAACCCCGTTGGGGAACCGGGTGGTATCCCACGAGATCTCGAACGGCGGACTGTTCACCACCCCCAGCAGGCGATCGCCGACATAGAACAGAAACAGGGCGGCTTCAGGAGTCCGGGCGGAGTCGGCCCGCAGGCGCACCGTGCCGGAGAGCGTCCCGCCGGGACGGACCGGCCCGGTGATAGTCCTCACCTCGGAAGAGCTGGCCACCGGCATAAGGGGCTCGGAACGGTCCAGCCCCATCGTCACACCGCGGTCCAGCGCCGGACCGGACGGCTCGGCCCAAGGCACGTCCAGCAAGGCGGGATCTGGAGTCTTGCCGGCGGACAGGGCGGAAAAGGCCTTCATCAACCGCACCCGGGGATCCTGCGCGTCCAGCCGGTCCAGATCCACCTTCTGGCCGGAGAGCAGAGCCACATACGTCCGCGCGATCGCTGCTTCGTCCGCGTCCTCCGGCGCAGTCACTCCCGCCAGCGCATGAGAGGCTCCCGCGAAGTCCCGCAGCCCCAGCCGGGAGAGAGCCAGCCCACGGGCGCACAGTGAGCTGTCGCCGCCCAGTTTCGCGGCATCCCGGAAGGCTCCCTCGGCCTGCGCATAGACTCCGCACTGGAGCAACAGAACACCCCGCGTCAGATAGGCCAGCGGCTCGTCTCTGCGCAGCGCAAACGACGAGGTCAGGAACTGGTTGGTGCCAATGAGGTTGCCGGACTCCATCTCGGACAGCGCTGAAGCAAGAGCCGTGAGGTAATCCTCCCCGGAAGGGGCACAGAAAGCAACAGCCCCCCCGCTGGAAGAGATGAAGAGGGCGATCAGGCAGGCAACAATGACGCGTCTCAGCACCACGGTACAGGGACTATGCCACACAATCCGCCGGGGAGTCCAGTACCGGAAACCCGTCACAGGGCGAGATGCACGGTCTGATCCCCTGCCTCGAAGGCGATACCCAGGAACAGACCGCTTGCCTCCAGGCGGTCGCGCACTTCGGCCGTCACCCACACGGAGGACCAGTCCATGAATCGCATCCAACCGCTGCCGTCCCACTCGGCCGGGTCCACACGCCACCGGATGGCGGTCTCGTCCTCTTCCAGATAAAGATACCGGCCGCAGCAAGAACAACGGTGGAAAGCATCCTTATGCCCGAGGGGGACGCCGGCCGCACCGTGCACCACCAGTTCGAACAGGCGTTGGACTGTCTTACCGCGGCAGCCGGAGATCTCCACCGGGTGCCAGGTGACTCCGGTAAAGCCGGACTGCTCGAACACCCGCACCGCCCGTTCACTGATGACCAGGCTCCATCCCAGCCGCATGACGTCCGGGTATTCCGTATGGTTCACGATGAGGGATTGAGGACCGACACGCGCCCCTCCACGAACCGGGCGCCATTCAGGGAGCCGCATCATCCTGCGGACCACCGCCTCCACCCGGCGGAATTCACCGGGGGAGACGGGGGGCAGACGGAAACCGAGAAGGTCATCCAGACAATCCTCAAGGCAGGGATATTCTTCCTGCTTCGAGAAACGCTCCGTGGCGGAGCAGATCCTGAGCACCGCCGCTTCCAGACCGGGAGGAGGCGGCTCAGGGATGTCCATGGCGACGGAGGAGAGAGGAGAAGACTGGCCACACTTCTGGCAGGCCACCCGGGGAAGTGCTAGCCAGCCCATTTCCAGATCCTGGACAACACCGGCTTCGGCAGCGTCGTCATCCCGGCTGTGCCACCATTCCAGGTCGCCCGGAGGCTCGTCGTAATAATATTGATCTGTAATCCTGTAGACCTGCATCGCCAGCCACCCGCCAACCGCGCCCCGGCCGCATCTTTTTGACGCGCCGCGGGACGTTTCCTGTTGCGCCGGCGATCGTCAGGTCAGGAGCGGGGAACCCGGCCGGCCGCGTTCGCCGCATCCGGGTCCGCGCCACAGATGCGGCAAAGCGCCAGCATAAAGCGCTCCCACAGACTGACTTCGGGACTCTTCGCCGGCTCCAGATCCTGCGCCAGTTCCCTGGCCTCCGGCAGAACCACCGCGACCTCACCCTCCCGGACGTAGCCATACACCCGGGCCAGATTCCTGGCGCCCTCCTCCGAACGGGCGTAGCGCACCTGCCACTCGAGCTCGCGGCGCTCGCGCTGTGCGCTGAGACGGCGCTGCTCCAGTTCCGGGAACTCCCGCGTCACCAGCCACGCCTGCAGGTGTGGGCGCAAAGCCCATGAGCCCACGTAGAAAAACGCGACCGCCACGCCCATCCACGTCAGGCCCCGAAGCACCGCCGCTCCGGAAGGCAGTTTCAGCTTGCGCCGGACTCTCCGCGCTTTCCGCTCGCGGGGCTTCAACCCGTTCAGTCTTATAAGATCCTTCTCCGATTCCGACGGCATCCTGCCCTCACATCCAGACGGTATCTCCCACGCGGTGATACTTCACCAGGCACGTGTTCCCCGGAACGCCTGCCGGCACTCCCGCCACGATCACCACGGGGTCTCCCCATTTTACCATTCCGGCGGCCATCGCGCTGTTCACCGCGTTGAAAATCATCTCGTCCGTGTTTCCGGCCGACGGGACGATATAGGGCCGCACTCCCCAGGAGAGGCACAGCTGACCCGCCACCCGCTCCGACGTGACGGCCGCGAGGATGGGAACATCCGGACGGTGCTTGCTGACCGCCCTGGCAGTGGCGCCGGTGCTGGTGCAGGTGATGATGGCCTTTACCCCCAGGTGCCCCGCCATCCGCGCCGCGCCGAAGGCAATGACCTCTGTAGGATCAGGCGGCCGCGAGAGGCTCCTCTCCTCGCGCACATGGGACCTGCGGCAGAAATCCTCCGCGGAGGACGCGATGGATGCCATCGTGCTGACGCACCTTGCGGGATACCGCCCGACGGCTGTCTCTTCAGAAAGCATCACGGCATCCGCCCCGTCAAGGATGGCATTGGCCACATCCGTGGCCTCGGCCCGCGTGGGACGGGGGCTTGCGACCATGCTCATCAGCATCTGCGTGGCCACGACCACGGGCTTCCCGGCCTGATTGCACAGGTGCACCAGCCGCTTCTGGACGGCGGGCACGTCGCGGATGGGAGTCTCGATGCCCAGATCTCCACGGGCGACCAGCACTCCGTCGAAAGCCGCAATGATGGAGCTGATGCGCGCGAGCGCCTGGCGGCGCTCCACCTTGGCCAGCAGCCGGACATCCTCGCGCCCCGCCTCACGCGCCGCCTGCCGGAACGGCTCCGCATCCTGCGGACCGCCGACGAAGGAAACCGCCGTCCAGTCCACGCCCATCTCCAGCCCGCACCGGAAAAGCTCCAGGTCGCGCTCCAGCGCTCCGGGGACGGCAATGTCCACGTCCGGCAGATTGACACCCTTGTGGCTGCTCAGCACTCCCTCGCTCAGGACTTTCGCCCGGATCCATCCTTCGCCCGTCTCCATCACGCGCATATGGATGAGACCGTCCGCCAGCCACATCTCCGACCCGGGGCGGAGCGCCGCCAGCACGCAGGGATGCGGAAGGCTGAACACCTCTCCGTCGCCCTCGACATCCTCCCCCACGAAGCGCACCAGGTTTCCGCGACGGAGCCGCACTCCCCCTTCCGCCACCCTGCCGATGCGAATCTTGGGGCCGGGCAGATCCTGCAACAGAGCAACAGGGCGGCCCAGAGACGCGGCAACGGAGCGGACCCGCTCCGCGACAGT
>JBBFLP010000186.1:0-6628 GCA_037478975.1 Armatimonadota bacterium | reverse complement strand
CGGAAAAACACAGGGGCCGGCCAGAATGGCCGGCCCCGTGAGCCGAGAGGTGTCTCGTCCCAGGTCGAATGCCGCCGCAGCGGCAAACGGCAGGGTTACTTGTCGCGGGTGCTGCCGCCGTCCTTCTCCAGAGCAGCCTGCGCCGCCGCAAGGCGCGCCACCGGGATCCGCTTCGGCGAGCACGAGACATAATCCAGCCCCAGCTTGTAGCAGAACTTCACGCTGTCCGGATCTCCTCCATGCTCCCCGCAGATTCCCAGCTTGATGCCCGGGTTCACCTTGCGGGCGTCCTCCACGCAGATCTGCATCAAGCGTCCCACGCCCTTTACATCCAGGCTCTCGGTGGGATCCACCGGGATGATGCGCTTCTCGATGTAAAGCGGCAGGAACTTGCCAGCGTCGTCGCGCGACAGCCCGTAAGCCATCTGGGTCAGGTCGTTGGTGCCGAAGCTGAAGAAGGCAGCCTCCTGCGCGATCTCGTCGGCGGTCAGGGCGGCGCGCGGGATCTCGATCATGGTCCCGAACTTGTAGTCCACCTCGATCCCTTCCGCCTTCATTGTCTCCTGGGCCACCTGCTCCAGCTGCTCCTTGATGTGCGTCAGCTCGGTCACGATGCCCACCAGCGGGATCATGATCTCCGGATGCACATCCAGGCCGGCCTTCTTCACCTCGCACGCAGCGCCGATGATGGCCGCCACCTGCATGCGCACGATGCCCGGGAAGTAGATGCTCAGGCGGCATCCGCGCAGACCCAGCATCGGGTTGAACTCGTGCAGCTCCTTCACCTTGTTCAGGAGCTTCATCTTCTCCTCGTATGCCGGGCCGGTCTCGCCCTTCACGCGCATCTCGGTGGTCTCGACCAGCAGCTCCTCCAGGCTGGGCAGGAACTCGTGCAGCGGCGGGTCGATCAGACGCACCGTCACGGGGTAGCCCTTCATCGCCTTGAAGATGCCCACGAAGTCCTCGCGCTGCAGCGGAAGCAGCTTGGCCAGAGCCTCCTCACGCGCGGCCTCGTCCTCGGCCAGGATCATCGCCTGCACCATCGGCACGCGGTCACCCATAAACATGTGCTCGGTGCGGCACAGGCCGATCCCGGTGGCTCCCAGCTCCACAGCCTCCGCGGCGTGCTCGGGCGTATCGGCGTTCGCGCGCACGCCCATGGTCCGGAAGCTGTCCGCCCACTCCATGAATGTGGCGAACTTGCCGGAGACCTCGGGCATCTTGGTGGGGATCTGTCCGATGTAGACCAGACCGTTGGTGCCGTCAATGGAGATGTAATCTCCCTCCTTCAGCACCACCCCGTCGGCGCTGATGGTGCGGGAGCTCTCGTCAATGCGCAGGGCGCTGCATCCGCACACGGTGGGGATGCCGTACTGGCGCGCGACCAGTGCGGCGTGCGAGGTCTTTCCGCCCGTGGCGGTCAGGACACCGCGGGACGCCAGCATGCCGCCCAGGTCGTCGGGCGTGGTCTCGCGCCCCACCAGGATGACATCGTCGCCCGCCTCGGCCATCCGCAGGGCCGCGGCTGATCCGATGGCCACCTTGCCCACGGCTCCGCCCGGTCCGGCGTTCAATCCCTTGGCCAGCACGGTGGGCTTGTTCTTCTTCACGAAGTCCGGATCCAGCGCCGGCAGCAGCATCAGACCCGGCACCTCGGGCGGCACGCGCAGCACGGCCTCTTCCTTCGTGATAAGCCCCTCGTTCACATGGTCCACCGCGATCTCGATGTGCGCCTGCGGGGTGCGCTTGCCCGCGCGGCACTGCAGGATGAAGAGCCGACCCTTCTCGATGGTGAACTCGATATCCTGCATGTCGCGGTAGTGCTGCTCCAGCTTCTTCGCGATCTCCACGAACTGCTGGTAGATCTCCGGGTTGTGCTCGGCCAGCTGATCAATGGTCTCCGGTGTGCGGACGCCGGCCACCACGTCTTCGCCCTGAGCATTCATCAGGAACTCACCGTAGATCTTGTTCTCGCCCGTGGCGGGGTCGCGAGTGAACGCAACGCCCGTGCCGGAGTCGTCGCCCATGTTCCCGAAGACCATGGTCTGAACGTTGACCGCCGTTCCCAGGTCGTGGGAGATCTTCTCGCGGTTGCGGTAGATGACGGCGCGCTCGTTGTTCCAGCTCTTGAACACCGCCTCGATGGCCAGCTCCAGCTGCTTCATCGGGTCGGACGGGAAGTCCTGGCCCGTCACCTTCTTGAAGTACTCCTTGAACTGGCCCACCAGCTCCTTCAGGCCGGCGGCGTCCACGTCGGTGTCCTGCTTGGCGCCCACCTTCTCCTTCAGGGCGTCGAAGATGTGCTCGAACTTCTCCTTCTTCAGGTCCGGATACTGTCCCGAGAGGACGATGTCCGAGAACATCATCACGAAGCGGCGGTAGGCGTCCCACACGAAGCGCTCGTTGCCCGTCAGGCGGATGAGGGCCTCAGCCGTCTGATCGTTCAGACCCAGGTTCAGGACCGTGTCCATCATTCCGGGCATGCTGAACTTCGCCCCGGAGCGGACCGAGACCAGTAGCGGGTTCTCCGGGTCGCCCAGCCTCTTGCCCATATCCTTCTCCACGGCGGCCAGGGCTGCTTTCACGTCGTCCATCAGCCCTTCCGGGAACTTTCCGTGCTTGCTGTAGTAGTTGCAGCACTCCGTGGTGATGGTGAAGCCGGGCGGGACGGGCAGGCCGATGTTGGTCATCTCGGCCAGGTTGGCCCCCTTGCCGCCCAGGAGGTCCCGCATTTTCGCGTTGCCCTCGTGGAACAGATAAACACGCTTGTTGCTCATAATGCCTGTTGTTTTTCCTCCGTATTGGCCGTCTGCCGGCGAGGCAGACAAAACGACGCCGGGTCTGTTGGTTCCCCCGGCTGCGGAATACCCGCAACTACGACCGCTTCACCACCAGCGTCACCGGCTCCGCTGCCGGGCGCTCGTCTCCCATCACGGTCAGCCACGCCGATACCCGGTACTCGCCCGGCGGCGCCGGCTTTCCGCTGTTATCTTTCAGGTCCCACTCCACACTGTAGACCTTGCTCTCTCCGGGCCGGATGCTCCCCGGCACGATGGCGGTGGTAAACAGCTTTCCGTGCGACCAGTGCCACACGCGTCCCGCAGGGCCATCCACCTGGAACTCATACTGCTGTCCGGTGGGCGTCTGGTAAGAGTAGACCGTGTCAGATGCGTTCCGGACGGTCAGTGTCATCCGTACGCTTTCGCCCTGCGAAACCCGCTCCGGGGTCACCTTCAGGGTTGTGATCAGCCCCTTCATCGCCGGGCGCTCCGGGTCACTGCCCTGTCCCGCTCGCTCGAACCGGCCCAGATACCACTGCTCGGATCCCCACTGCCTCCACAGGAACGCCCGGATACGCTCGCCCGGCTTCAACTGCCAGGCGGCTTCTCCGGCCTCGGTCCACGGCCGCGCTGCTCCCGGGGACGGCTGACCCGGGAACGACACCGCCACCACCCGCGCCCCGCGCTGCCCGGCGGAGCCGGCCGGACGCACATCCCGCAGCGTCACCTGCACGACCGGGTGCGATAACCGCCGGACAGACTCGACCACCGCTTCCACCATCCGGTATCCGTCCGCCCTCGCAGGAGCCTGCCCGTACAGGGCGCAGGCTGACAGCATCGCGATGGCAAACTGGGCTGTCCGAGAAGCGCGCATCGGCATCGGTCCTCGCTGATCATTAGCCCGGGCCGTTCCATGCGGCGTGGCATCCGGCGGTCCCGCCCCAGGCCCCCACCGCCTGTGACGGGCCAATGGATTATCCCGGTTTGGCCGGAAACCCGCAACCTTTCACGCCACTGTATACCAATGCCGGAGGACAGTGAGGCCGGGATGCGGGCCGCCAGGGGCTCGCTCTCTTAAGGCGCATAGCAGCGACGGCGGGCGGCGTGATATAATGGTTTCGGGACGGCCCCTCCGCATAACTCCCCCGGGCCGGACTGGACACGGAGGCCAGGCATGCGAACCTGCATCCGCTGCAATTGCGGCAAACGTATCGTTGCAAAGGATGTCATGCAAAAGGGCTATTACCTCAGGGTTGATGGACCCAGTTTCGTCTGGTTGAAGTTCCGCTGCTCGCACTGCAAGAGGCTGGGCGAGCAGTTCGTGAAGCAGGAGGAGTGGGACGAAAGGCTTCTTCAGGACGCCCCCAGTGAGGTCTCGGAGAAGGAGAAGGAACGCTTCGAGGCGATGGGGCCGATCGGTATCCACGAGGTCATAGAAGCTCACTTCCGGCTGGATAGTCTGGGCTCGCTTGCCGAGCTTTACAAGGCTCCCTCCGAGAGCTGACTCCGCTGGCACTTCCCTCCAGCGTCATTCTGCCGCTTAGCCGCCGCCGGGTGCCTGCAACCCTGGGTGCGGCGGGGGTGAGTTCCGCCCGTTTTTCCCCTAGAAAGCCGCACTCCGGCCGTTGATTCCCCTCCATGATGACAACCCGACCCGCAGCTTTCCGTTCGTCACGTGGCTCATCGTGGCGGTCAATGTGGTTGTCTACATTCTACAGATACTCAGCCCGAGAGGGCCGCACCCGGGACTGGTGGAGTACGCCATGGTTCCGCTGGAGGTGGTCACCGGCCGTCAGGTTCCGCCCTACGCGCCGGTGCATCCTCCCTGGCTGACCATCTTTACCAGCATGTTCATGCACGGAGGGCTGCTGCATATCGGCAGCAATATGCTCTACCTTGCCATCTTCGGGAACAATGTGGAGGACCGGCTGGGGCATATCCGGTTCCTCATCTTCTACCTGGCGTGCGGTTTTCTGGCTGCGGTCGCTCACATCTTGAGCGCACCGTTCTCTCCGGTTCCCACGCTGGGGGCCAGCGGCGCGGTGGCCGGCGTGCTGGGCGCCTATTTCCTGCTGTATCCGCACGCCCATGTGACCTGTCTGGTCTTCCTGTTCTTTTTCGTCACCACCGTCCAGCTTCCCGCCGTCATTGTGCTGGGGTTCTGGATCATCGGACAGATCCTTAGCGCAAGCTCCGGCGCCGGGATGCAGGTGGGAGGCGGCATCGCTTACTGGGCGCATATCGGCGGGTTCTTTGCGGGGATGCTGCTGATATCGGTGATGGCGCCCCCCGGAGCATCGTCGCGGCGCAGGTATAGCCGTAGATACTGGTGAACCTATCCGGCGTGGAAGACAACCGCTTGAAAAACGCAAGGACGCTTTTGCTGGCGGTGGCGTTGATCTCCCTGGCCGCCGCTCTTCCCGCACTTCATCGCAGACACACCGTTGAAACCGCCAACAGCCTTGTCTCCATCGCCGTGGACTGGGACGAATTGCGGATGCTGGCCGCCGCCCTGCCGGGGCAGGACACGGACGCTGTGCTGCGGTCGTTGAAGCAGGCGGGCGTGACAGCCGTGGCCGTCACAGAGCCCGTTCTGGAAGACTTTCTTCGAACCGGCAGGGCCTCAGCCCGGAGAATCGCCGCCGGCGGACAGCAGGGCTACGAGCTGTCCTCTCCTGAGCCGGACGTTGAGCAGGCCATTGCTCGCGCCCTCCAGACGAACGGTCTCAGCGATGCTTCGCCTGGCATCCCGGGCGATCCCCATCTTTCAATCCGAACCGACCCCGTCCTTCTGGCGCGCCTGCCTCTGGGCTTCGAGATCCTTCGCGGGGACATCCAGCGCCTGCAGTCCCGGCACGGACTGGAGGTCATCGCCCGCGCCTACAACTTCCCTTCCTATACCCGGGAGGGAATGGCGGCGGTGGCGGCGGAAGCCCGCGAACTGGGGATGAAAACGGTCATTTTCGCGGCGGACGAGGTGCTGGGGTGGCGCGGAGCGGTGGAGGAGTGCGCGGAGACTCTGGAGAAGGCCGGACTGACGTTCGGGAGCATCGAGTTCGGCAAACAGAAGGGCTCGGACAGGCTGGAGACGGCCCTGGAGGGGAAGTTCCTCCGCGTTCACAGCATCTCGGCCACGGAGATGGCACAGTATCAGCCCGCGGCCGCTGTGGAGCGGTTCGTCCGCGGGGCGCGCGAGAGGGGCATCCGCCTGCTGTATGTCCGCCTGCCTGAGCTGAACGGGCCGGAGGCGGTGGAGGCGAACGCGGATTACATCGCCGCCATTGCCGCCGGTCTGAAACGCTCCGGACTGGCCACAGGCTCTCCACACCCACTGCCTGACGCAGGGCCGGCAGCCTGGGAGCGGGCGCTCATCGCGATGGGGGTGGCGGCTGCGGGAGCGCTGGCCTTCACTGAGCTGGTCCGGTTCACTCCTTCCGCGGCGTGGGGCTGGTTCCTTGCGATGCTGATTGTGCTGGTCCCGGCATCCTTCGCCGGAGACCTGGGCCGGAAGGTGGTGGCTCTGGCCGCAGCGCTTGCTTTCCCCGTCTGGGCCGCCGCCCGCGCTGCCAGGCTGGCTTCCGCCCCTGCTCCGGCGAAGACTCCGGATGCGCTCCGCGTGCCCGCGCATTACCTGAATGCCATCACTGTCGCTGTGATGGGAGGGCTGCTCATAGCCGCGCTGCTGACAGGGCGACTGTTCATGGTGCACACGGAGGGGTTCGCGGGTGTCAAAGTGGCCCATCTGCTTCCAGTGCTCGCGGTGGCCCTATGGGCGGCGGCGGGGCTTCTGGGCGCGGCGCTTCCCTGGCAGGACAGTTTGCAGACTGCGCGCGAAGCCTTCCGGCGCC
>JBBFLP010000185.1:0-6709 GCA_037478975.1 Armatimonadota bacterium | reverse complement strand
CTGCCCTCCCGGAGGGACCACGGGAAGCTGCCCGCAGACCGCTCCTGCGACGCGTCCCCGCATGACACCGAAGTCTAGCGCGCCTCCGGGGCATTCCCGGTAATACTACGGGCACACTCGCAGAGAACTCCATGGAAGGTATCAAGTGTTGCGGTGGGAGGACACTTGAATGACCAGTCTAGCGCTGTGCGTGTGCATGCTCTTCATGTCGAGCAGCTTTTCATCCTCGACGGATCCGGCATGCGCTCCCCCGGCGGTAGCCGGCAGCTATCAGATATCGCTTTCGGAAGAAGAGACCAGGTTCGTTGAACTGACCAACGCGGAGCGTCTGCGTTTGCGCCTTGCGCCATTGCAGATAGACCCGGTGTTGGTGGAGGCGGCCCGCCGCCACAGCCGGGAGATGGCGGAAAAAGACTACTTTTCGCACGAGTCTCCCACGCCCGAGCTAAAGACCCCCATGCGGCGCTACCTGGCCGCGCTGGGTGCGCGTCCGGCGTATGCGATGGTGGCGGAGAACCTTTTCTACTGCTCCCGGGTGGACGTCAACCGGGGCGTGAAGGCGCTTCTGGAAAGCACATACCATCGGGAGAACATGCTGAACCCCGCCTACGAATATGTGGGCGTGGGGATCCACGAAGGTAAGGACGGGAGCTTCTGGGTCACTCAGATGTTCCTGCGCCGGACCCCTCCACAGGAAGAGCGGCCCGCAGTGATGGCAAGCTCGCGCTGAGCGCCGGCCGTGTGAACCCTCGCCGGGTTCTGAGGTACAATGGGCGGTCCCGCACGGGACCGCCTTATGCGTGTACGAAAGTGGCTGACCCCACGCAGAGGAGCATCCGCGGCGATGGTTCTGGCAGTAGACGCCGGTAATTACAAGGTGGCCTTCGGGCTTTTCGACGGGATGGGTCCGCCCACCCGTACGCTGGCGCTCAGCCGCGAGTCTCTGGAGGCAGGGAGTCTGGCGGAGCGGCTGGACCACGCGCTGGAGGCGATGGAGTCTGAGGCGGAGAGCATACAGGGGGCTTGCGTCGCAAGTGTGGTGCCCGCCCTGACCGGGGCGCTTGCCAGTGCGCTTGCAGGCATCTGCGGGCAGGTGCTCATCCTGGACTGGCAGAGCGCTCCGGGAATCACGATCCGCTATGAGCCGCCTGCCGATCTGGGACCGGACCGGATCGCTAACGCCATCGCCCTTTACGAGATGTACGGCGGTCCGGCGTGCGCCGTGGATCTGGGCACCGCCACTAACTTCGACGTCGTCACGGCCACCGGAGACTTCGCCGGCGGAGCCATCGCGCCGGGTCTGGCCACCTCGGCTCAGTCACTTTTTGAGCGGGCAGCCCGCCTGTGGGATCCGGGGCTGAAACCGCCGGACTCAGCTCTCGGCCGGAGCAGCGCTCACTGTCTGCGCTCCGGCATCTTGCTGGGCTACGGAGGGTTGGTGGACCGGCTTGTGCAGCTCCTGGAAGCAGAAGCCGGACCGTTTTCATCGGTGGTGGCCACAGGCGGGCTGGCCGAGCTGGTGGCTCCGCTCTGCCGGAGCATCCACCGTGTGCACCCGCAT
Organism: Armatimonadota bacterium; assembly: GCA_037478975.1. Lineage (GTDB taxonomy): Bacteria > Armatimonadota > UBA5829 > DSUL01 > DSUL01 > CALCJH01. The sequence goes on along the minus strand of JBBFLP010000185.1, from coordinate 5,148 downwards.
CTGACGCTGGAGGGACTGAATATCGCGTATCATAGATGGCAGGAGTGAGCCGCACCCGCATCGCAATGTCAGTTGCCACTGTCCTGGAAACGAACCGGTTGGAGTTGAAGCCTCTGCGCATCGGAGAGGTAAGCATCTGGCCTCCTCTGGTGCTCGCGCCGATGGCGGGAGCCACCAATCACGCGTTCCGTCTGCTGGCACGGGAGTGTGGAGGCGTGGGACTGACAGTCTGCGAGATGGTGTCCAGCTACGGGCTGCACTATGCCAACGAGAAGACCCTTCAGATGTTCGACTGGACGGATGATGAGCGGCCCGTGGCGGTCCAGCTGTTCGGAGCGGACCCCGGCATCGTGGCGGAGGCGGCCCGCAAGGCCGAGGACCACGGCGCGGATATTGTGGACATCAATATGGGCTGCTGGGTCCCCAAGGTGGTCAAGACGGGCGCGTGCGCCGCTCTGCTGAGAGACCTGGACCAGGCGCGGCGCGTGATGGAGGCCTGCGTGCGCGCAACCCGGCTGCCGGTGACCATAAAGACGCGCCGGGGATGGGATCTGGGCGACGCCTGCGCTGTGGAGGTGGCGCGCATCGCGGAAGATGTCGGCGTCCGGACCATCACCATCCACGGGCGCTCGGCGAAGCAGGGATTTTCGGGCAGCGCGGACTGGAGCGTCATCGGTGAGGTGAAGCAGGCCGTCTCTATCCCGGTCATCGGAAACGGGGATATGCGCACTCCGGAAGATGCCGAGAGGATGCTCCGGGAAACTGGTTGCGACGCGGTGATGATCGCAAGAGCCGCCCTGGGCAACCCGTTCATCTTCCGTGAGATGTGGGCGTGGCTCGACCACGGGGAGCGCCTTCCTCCGCCGACGGTCGAAGAGCGTGTGCGGGCAGCCCGCAGGCATACAGAGCTTCAGGTGGAGCTGTTGGGCGAGGAGCGCGGGGTGCGTGAGATGCGTTCGCTGCTTCCTCACTACGTGAAGAGCATCCCGAACGCGGCCCGCATCCGTCACGCCCTGACTCAGGTCCGCACGCTGGAAGATGTGAACCGGCTGCTGGACCTGGTGACGGAGATGCAGAGCCAGGCAGATATGCCGGGCGAGTGAGGTATCCCGGAAGACGGACGCACCTCGTCGCCGTGTCTCACGCCCGAACCAGCCCCTTCGCGGGTCGAGTAGCGTGGCGTCAGCTGCGCGTATCGAGACCCACAGTAGTAGCCCGTGGTTTGGACTCGTCCGCCGCAGGCGGACGGCTTAACCAGCGTAGTCCCTGAGAAGTTGCCGTGCACTGCGGTTCTCAGACTGAAAGCCCGGCTCCGGACCGGGAACCTTCAGCTTTTCTCTCACAACCCCGGGGCCCTCAACTTTCAACTTTCAACTTTCAACTTTCAACTTTCACCCTTCAACCTTCGACCCTCAACACTCAACTTTCAACATTCAACATTCAACCCCAACGGGCGCCCCGTCCCCTCACCGTGGCACCGTGGCGCTGACGGGAGTGCCAGAGGCGCCGGCAGCGCGCATGGTGATGGTGTAGAGAGCGATGCCAAGCGTCCGCTGATCGCTTGAGCCCGGCAGTGTGTCACGCGGAATCCAGCCGCGGCAGCGAATCGTCAGGATCACCGTGTCGCGCTGTTGCGGAGGAATGACCACCTGCAGGGTCTGCTCACCGGCCTTCGAGATGCTCGCCAGCCTCTGATCTCCGAGATAGATCCCCGCCTCCGGCTCAAGGGCGCCTTCCGGCACCATCACCTGCAGAGTCAGCGCGTATCGCTTGCCGGGCACGACGGGCAGCGCCAGGGTGGAGCGGTCCCGCGACCAGCGCATGGTCTGGTGCGCAAACGAGGAAGGCATGCTCTCGCGCCCGTGGAACCGGCGGACGAAGCGTTGATCTCCCTCCGCCCCCACCTGCACGCGGTAGTGCTCCAGATCCCGCCCGGACAGCACCACATCCGGGTGCTCGTTGGCCACCATCTGGGTCTTCGCTCCGGCGCGGTTGTCCACCATCAGACCCCCCGCCGCCTGATTGGCGGTCAGAATGGCGGAGCGCACCTTCTCGCCCACCAGCACGTGCACACTTCCCTCGCCAAATGTGTTGCCGGTGAGGATGAGCCGCCCACCATCCGCCTGAACGGCCGGGCTGCTGACGGCCCCGATGTCGAACCGTCCGAAATCCACTGCACTGGCGGTGAACCACGCGTCATCGGAGCGCGCCCAGACACAGCGGTCCAGCGGACCCCAGAAGGTGCTGTTGGTCAGGCTGATCTTGCCGCGCACTCCCGGAAGCACCTCGATCCCCACCGAGTCCGTGGTGCCCCACGCGCCCACCAGTTCCGCGTTCGTGATAAGCAAGCCCCCGGGCTGGACAGCTTCCACCAGAATGGGACGGCGGCAACAGTCGGCTCCGATTCCCAGGAAGTTGCCGTTGCACGGTCCGGCTTTGGACCGGGTGAAGCGGTATCCCACGGCATAACCGAAGCAGAACGTGTTGTGCACGTACTGCCAGTCCGTGCGGGCGAACTCGAACGCTACGGCGTTCTGCAGCATCCAGTCGTTCAGCTCCTTGAACTCGTCCAGCCAGCCTGTGTAAAACGGCCATAGATGGCAGTTCTCGATCCGGCCCACGTCGTAGCATTCATCCACGCGGATGCCCAGACGCAGCGGCTGCCCGTAAAGCCCCCGCACGTAGTGACGCCCCGCGCCCGTCAGATCCAGGAGCCGGTAGGGATTCACCGCCAGCACGTCAATGACGCTGATGTTGTCGCCGGGGCCTCCCCGGATTGTCCACGGGTAGGGAATGGGCGGAGCCTTGTCCCGCCTCTGTTCCGGGTAGAAGATGGTGATTCCTTTCAGAGTGCTGTTGGTGGCCATGGTGATGAATGGCGTTCCGTTCTCGTCCCCCGCGCCACCCGTCACCAGCAGGATCGTCCCTGTGTTGTTCATGAAGGCGGTGGGGCTTTGCCAGACCCCCTCCAGCGTCACGCCGGCCGGGATGCGCAGGCTCCCGGCGATCAGGAAGTTGCCGATGGGGACGCTTACGCGCGTTCCCGGCGCTTTGCCGGCCTCCTCCAGCGCTTTCTGAAAAGCGGCGGTGTCGTCTGTCTTGCCGTCGCCCACCGCGCCGAAGTCCGTGACGGACAGAACTTGAGCGGCAACGCCGGAAGCGGCCGCAGCCACTAGAAGAATGAGAATGCCGATGGTTCGAAACACGGCTGATCCCTCCCACACGTTCTGATTGTCCGAGTTTACCAGAACGCGGAGGGCATGGGAAGGGGTGAAGGGAGGAGTGCCGGGAGCGAAAAATCAGGTCACAGCAGCGTCCTTGCCGGCAATGAAGGTTGTCCCTCCCGTTTGAAGGAGCGCCGCTCGAAGGAAAAGAAACAGGCCGTGATTGCCCGGCTTAAGGAGATGGGATTGATGAGACTCCCGCAAGTCTACCGGCTATCCGCCTGTCTGGCAGGGTTTGTTGTTCTGGCTTTCGGGATGATGAGTGCAGAGGCGGCCTCAAGAACGAAGATCGGGCTCTGGTACACCGTCTGGTGGACCGTGGAGGATGAGCACCGCCACTGGGTCAACTGTGTGCGGCTGCCCTCCCGGGGCCGCTACTGCGCCGGCGATCCCGCCGTTATCGCGGACCACTATGCCCGGTTCCGCGAGCTGGGGATTGATTTCCTGATCATGGACGACACCAACAACGCCGGCGCGGACGGGGGAAAGATCAATGACAATATCCGGGCATGGTTCGACTTCATGGACGCCAGACCTGCAGAAGAGAGGATTCCCATCTGCATCGGGGGAGGCGGCGAGATGCGGGCCGAGGGGGCGGCCGGCCAGAAGCGGGCGGCGGATTTCTACTGGGAGAACTGGGCCAGACGTCCGTCCTATTTCCATCTGGACGGAAAACCGCTTCTGCTGGTGGACACCGACGACAACTACGGCCCGGGGGACTTCGACGACAAGCGATTCACGGTCCGCTGGGCTTACAACGGCGACAACTTCGAGGCGATGGAGAAGCGCAAGACCTGGGGCTGGGGCTCTTACGAGCCGGTCCCGGTGCTGGAAGAGTGTATGAGCATCTGGCCGGGACACCGTTTTCCGAAGTTCGTTTCAGAGCAGGGCATGGACCCGCTCGAAGAACCGCGGGAGGGCGGTAACCTTTACGTCCGCAAGTGGCTGAGCGTGATCAAGGCTGACCCCCGGTTCATCACCATCGCCGACTGGAACAACTTCGAGGAAGAAACCGCTCTGGAAGAGAGCCCTTCGTGGGAGGATCCCCGGGGCTATAGCGTTCCGGATCTCTATATCCGCATCACGCGCGCCTACTCACGGCTCCGTGACGAGGTCCTGGTGAAGGGCGAATACTATCGCGACGAAACGGAGCCGGAAGTGTATCTCTTCGATGGCGTGAACCTGGTCCACGCCGGCGAGATGCCGCGCCGCGCCACAGTGATTGTTGTCCCGAAGGGAATGCTCGCCCGGATCAAAGATCGTCTTAAGTCCGCCCCGTAAAGGGCGGCTGAGTGTGTCCTCCAAGACTGTCTCGGGGTCAGATCTCTCTGGCGCCTCTCTCTTGCTCCCCTCCCTGCCCCTCGTATCGCTGTTCCGGGGTCTGGAGGCGGTCCGGACGGATGAGCGGGTCGTCGTGGATGGTCTTCCACCACTCAACATAGTGGCGATTGGTGCAAAAGCCGAGGGTGGCGCCTTCGTGCTCCACAGTGATCCCCCTGTCCGTCTTCCGTCCGCAGGCGCAGCACTCCGTTGCGACGTTGGCGTGAGGCTCGTTCCGGCCGTTCCATGGAATGCGCACGTAGCTGTTTTCGTAGAGACCCGACGCGAAGATCCAGCCTATGGGCCGCTCCTGGACAGAAGGGTTCCGCCTGCGGCCGCCGGACCGGCGGTTGCGGCAGTAGGTCCAGAACGGATGGGTGATGTTGACGTCCCGGAGCGTGCAGTAGGAAAGCTCCGCGAACTTGTCAAACTCGTCGCGGGTGGGCCGGCCGATCTCCTGCACCGCACGGTTGTGGATGCAGTTTCCGCAGCAGTCGGATCCTCCGTTGGGCAATGTGTGTCTCCTTCATGTGGCAACGTTCTAGCGTGTTTCTTCCACGCCCGCTCCCGGGTTCCTGCCCGCAGAAATGGGGTTGCAGGGAAC
>JBBFLP010000184.1:5200-6775 GCA_037478975.1 Armatimonadota bacterium | reverse complement strand
GCCGCCTGTCAAGTTTTTGTTGAGGTGATTTCCCCATGGATCTGATCAAGCCCGGGCTGGAGCCCGAACTCGACCCCGGCTTCGCGCCGGCCGTGCTTGCCAATCGCGCATTCCGTTCGCTGGTGGAGCGCTCGGGGGCGGCGGCCCCTCTGAAGATCGCCCTTGAGCGTGGTGGAGGGCTGAGGAGCGTCTACGAGACCACCGTGCTGGAGCCGGACCATCCGGAAGCCGCCAAGAATTTGCGCTATGTGGAACGGCTTGTGAAGTTCCTGCTCTGGCAGCGGGGAGGATGGAAGATCACAATCGCCGGTCCGAAACCTGTGGCGGATTACATCAGCCAGGTCTACTCGCCTTCCGGGGAGCGCGCGTTCGATTACGAGTTCATGGGCGGCGTCTACGGGCACACATTCACTGTGGAACACTGCGCCTACGAAGACGCTCCGGAGCCCAACGAAGCGGCCGTGCCGGTAGGACGCCACCTGGAAGGGTGCCGCATCGGATTCGACGCGGGCGCCAGCGACCGCAAGGTGGCCGCCGTGATTGACGGCGAGCCGGTCTTCAGCGAGGAGGTTCCCTGGGATCCGCGCAACCAGTCGGATCCTGAGTATCATTACTCTCACATCCGGGATGCTTTCCGGCGCGCGGCGGAGCACATGCCGCGAGTGGATGCCATCGGGGTGAGCTCTGCGGGCATCTACATTGACAACCGCGTCCGTGTTGCGTCGCTGTTCCGGGGCGTGCCGAGGGAGCTTTTCGAGGAGAAGATCGCTCCCCTTTACATCAATCTGGGCAAGGAGATGGGCGTCCCGCTGGAGGTGGCAAACGACGGGGACGTCACAGCGCTTGCCGGAAGCATGTCGCTGGGGGTGAACCGTGTGCTGGGGATCGCGATGGGTTCCAGCGAGGCGGTGGGCTACGTGGACGCTCAGGGCAACATCACCGGCTGGTTGAACGAACTGGCATTTGCCCCCGTGGACTACCGTCCCGATGCTCCGGCAGACGAATGGTCAGGGGATATCGGCTGCGGAGTGCAGTACTTCTCGCAGCAGGCGGTCATCCGGTTGGCTCCCGCAGCAGGGCTGTCTCTGAAGGAGGGCTCCATGCCCGGCGACAAGCTGGCGGAGGTTCAGGAATACATGAAGGCCGGCGACGAGCGTGCGGCCGCCATTTTCCGCACCATCGGACGCTTCCTGGGATACGGCGTGGCGCACTACGCGGACTTCTATGATCTGGAGCACGTGCTCATTCTGGGCCGCGTCACGTCGGGTCAGGGAGGGCAGATCGTGCTGGATTACGCCCGCGAGGTGCTGAACCGGGAGTTCCCCGAGCTCTCCGGCATCACCATCAACCTGCCGGATGAGAAGAGCCGCCGGGTGGGTCAGGCGGTCGCAGCTGCGAGCCTGCCGAAGATCTGACGGGGGCATACCCCGGACCGCAAGGAGATCGAAAGACGATGAAGTTCGCAAACGCAACGGCTGAGCTTTTTATACCGGACGGCAGGCCCGTCGAGGAGGCGTTGAAGCGCACCACAGACCTGGGCATCTGCGCCCATCAGGACGACCTGGAGATCCTGGC
>JBBFLP010000184.1:0-5100 GCA_037478975.1 Armatimonadota bacterium | reverse complement strand
CCATCGTCACCCAGTGCCGCCCTCGCACGGTGTGGACGCACAACCTGGCGGACAAGCACGACACGCACGTGGGGGTGGCTCTGCGGGTCATCCGCGCCCTTCGCGAGGTGGACGAACGAGCCCGGCCTGACCACGTGTACGGTGTGGAGGTATGGCGTGACCTGGACTGGCTGGTGGACTCCGACAAGAAGGCGTTCGATGTGGCGGCGCACGAGAACCTGGCCGCCGCGCTGCTTGGCGTGTTCGACTCTCAGATCGCTGGCGGAAAGCGGTACGACCTAGCGACCCTGGGCCGCCGGAGGGCCCACGCCACTTATCACGCGTCGCACGGGACAGACGACACCACGCAGCTGGTGTTCGGGATGGACCTCACTCCACTGGTGCAGGATCCGGGTCTGGATGTCCGGGAGTATGTGCTGGGTTTCGTGCAGCGCCTGGCCGACGACATAGCAGACCGCATCAAGCGCTTCTCCTGAGCATCATCCCGTCCTCGTCCTTTTCTGACTGCCTACACAGAGCCGCCGGATCTCGGGATCCGGCGGCTCTGTCTCTCAGAACTACCCGGCGTCTTTACTTGGGACAGCCTTTGTGCTAACCTCAACCCGGCGCTAGAGCCATCCCCGAGAGTCAGAAAGAGGGAGGATTCATCGTCTGTGAGCGAACCGTTCCGCCTCGATGTCCCACCGGCTGATCCACTGAGCCTGGCCCGCATTCTGGAAACAGGCGGCCCCGCCGTGGACCGTTACCTGGGAGAGGAGATCTACGCAAACACCGACGCGGCCTATCTGGCGCGGCAGCGTGAGCGGCTGGCGCGGACGGTCCATCTGCATCGGGAGCGTACCGGAGCGGCCCAGTGCTGGCTGCTTCGCGCCCCCGGGCGCCTGAATGCCTTTCTGGAATACCTGGATATGTGCCGCGGCGACCACATGTCCACCACCATTGACGGCGACATCCCGGCCGCCGTCACCCCAAGAACGGACGGTCTGCTCAACGTGGGGAACGCGAACGATCTTTTCCCCCCGGAGACAGTGGACATCCGGGAGGAGTTCCGCCGCTTCCGGGACGCTCCTTGGGCGCCCTACGCCTCCGAGATGGAGGACAACTGGGACAACCGCTCGCTGATCTACCCCCATTACGGCCGGCTGCAGGGCAACTGGCTGAACTACGTGCTCAGCCCCTATATGCGGATGCAGTGGGAACATCCGGACCTTGAGTTCCGCGGGGCGGACATCACCTTCGGACCCGCCACAGCCCCGTTCCGCGCCGGGACGTCGTCATCCTCGGCGCTGGTGGTACTGGCGTTCCTTGCGCTTTACCTGTGCAACCGGGACAGGCTGCCCGAGATGCGGATCGGCCAGGTGTGCCGGCTGCTGGGCGAGGCGGAATGGTATGTGGGCACGCACGGAGGCGCAAACGATCAGATGACCATCCTGCGCAACCCCGTGAACAGCGTGCTCTACAACCGCCACTCGCGCGATGATCTGGCCACCACACCTTTGCCGTTCGTGCGCGGGGTGCACGTGGTGCTGGCCAACTCGCTCTGGGAAGTCAACAAGACGATGGGCGGCAACCAGAGCTTCAACATGCGCAAAGGGTGGATCCGGATGGGCGACGAGGTGACCCGACTGATCATCTCGGCGGCTCTGAAACAGGTGCGCGCCGGAGGGAACAGCCGACCCGGATGGGTGGGCGAGATGCTGGAAAGTGAGTTCGGCCTGACTCCGGGCGGCCCCACGCCTCTTCTGGATTTTCACCCGGAATACTGGGAGCTGCTGGGGGAGCGCTACCGCGAGTTCGGCAGTCTGCACACGGACATACTGGGCATCCCCACGGAGGCCATTGACGAGCTAATCAGCCTGCTGCCGGTCAAACTCACTCCCGTGGAGGCCGGGCGTATCCTGGGGAGGGACCCACGGACCATCGAGCGCCTGTATACGGCGCCGCGGCGGCAGATCGGAGGGTATCACCTGCGGACCACCGCCCGCTTCTTCCACCGGGAGAACCAGATCGGACGGAAGCTGGAAAAGATCTTCCTGGAAGCGGAGGAGCGGGTCGCCAGCGGCGAGCTTTCCCCGGACTCGCCCGAGTATGACCGCTACCGGGTGGAGGTGGGCAGGATGCTGGACGAGGTTCAGGACGCGCTATCGTTCGATTTCCGGGTGTCCATACCTCAACTGGACCTGCTGCTCACCATCGCGCGGCGTGGCCCCGGATATCTGGGCGGGAAGCTGACGGGTGCCGGCAAGGGCGGCTGCGTCTCGCTGCTGGTGCGGCAGGAGTGCTCGCAGGCCATGTGCGAGTATCTGGACCGCGAATACTACGGGCGTCCGGAGCGGTTCGAGTTCTACCGCCAGGTCCTGGAAGACGACCGCGATAACTCCGAGCCCGGGAGCCCGGAGTATGAGTCCGCCATCGAGCGCCTGAAGATCCTGGAAGCGGCGCTGGCGAACATCCCGGAGCAGCGCAGGGTCATCACTTTCAGCCGCGGCGCCTGCGCTCTGGAGCCGCCGGAACGATGCTGACTCTGATTCTGGTTCGCCACGGACACAGCGAGTGCAACATCGAGGGGTTGATCCAGGGGCAACTGGACGCGCCTCTTTCCGGGCTTGGCATCCGGCAGGCCCGGGCCGTGGCCGAGAGACTGGCACGCGAACCTCTCGCCGCTGTGTATTCCAGCGACCTGAAGCGTGCCCTGGCCACCGCCGAGGCTGTTGCCCATCCGCACGGATTGCCGGTGCAGGCCACCCCCCTCATCCGCGAGTGCGGGCTGGGGGTGGCCGAAGGAATGACGGCGGAGCAATTCCGTCAGGCCTACCCGGAAGAGGAGCGTCTCTGGCGTCAGGATCCCTTCACGAACCGGCCGCCGGGGGCCGAGCGCTTTCAGGATGTCATTGAGCGGTGCGGGCGTTTCTTGCAGATGGTTCGGGCGCGGCACCCCGATGGCAGCACAATAGCGGCGGCCGTCCACGTGGGCTCCGTGTCGGGCCTAATCTGCGCCGCTCTGGATCTGCCCGCGCGCGCCTACACCGGTTTCTTCATCGCCAACGCCAGCATCTCCGTGCTGGAACTGGGAGAGACCAATCGGCTGGTCCGCCTGAACGATGTTGCCCATCTAGACGGCCTGACCTCGCCATAGCCGGGAGAACATCCAAGAAAGGGGGATGCCCGCAGGCATCCCCCTCTTCTTCATTATTATGTTACTGCCGCGCCCTCAGTCCACGAACTGAACGGCGTTCGTCAGCTCCTGCTTCGGCCAGAACGCCCGGATCGGACGGAAGGTGGGCCGCTGTGTCTGAGGATCAATCTCGGGATCGTTCATCACGAAACCGGTGATCTTGACGAAGCGGCCGACGTTCGCGGGCTTCGCGATGGTCCCTCCGGTGAAGTCGTAGACCTTCACGCCCACCGCTCCATTGTCCGCCTGGACCCGCGATCCGTCATCCACATACATAAACGCTCGGCCAGCCGTGTCGGAGCCGACCGACAGGATCTTGCCGGAGATCACCGCAAGCATTCCGGTCGTGTCCAGCCCCCGGAAGTGCGGCACTCCGGCGTCCAGCCCGTATCCGGCGCTTCCGCACTGGACGTTGGACAGGTAAACGGGCGACGGTATCTGGCCGCCCGTCCCTGTGATCTCAAGCGACGTCGCGTACAGATACCGGGTGCCATAGCCCCAGGTGAGCACGCCGGTCACGTTGACCACGGAGCCCGCGGGCACCACCTTCTGCGCATCCGGAATGTTGCGGCTGACCACCACCGGCAGCGCAGAGCTGCGGTCCGGCTCCACAATGAAGAACACCGGCCGGAGGTTGGTCAGCTGCTCCCGGTCCGGCACCACGTCCGGGAAGTAGCCAGCGCAGACCTTGCCCGTCAGGGTCACCACGCCCCCGTTCTGGACCACGCGCTTGGCATCCCCTATGCTGGCGAACTGCGTCTGCACGGGCTCGTTTGTCACCCGGATGTTGTCCAGAAGCAGCTTCTGCTGCCCGTTCTGCGCCACCCCGTAGCCCGTCAGCTGGTTCACGTAGAACAGCAGGCCGATGACCTCCGGGCGCACATCGGCGGTTCCCACTTTGTCCCCGGAGATGTCTATCTTGAAGGTCTGCCACTCGCCGGTGGGAGTGAACTCGTGGAACGGCCCGTAGCCCGAGAAGTTGCGGAGCCGCACCGCGAAACCCTGGCTGGTAACGGAATCCTTCACCTTGGCGTCGAACTGCAAGGTCCGGTAGCCGTCCCACTTCCTGTGCAGCGTCTTGCGGCGATAGGCCGAGGTGCTCCCGGGAGGCGTCAGGTTCGTGATCTGCAGGGCATAGTTGCCGCTGGACGCATCGGTGGTCAGGGCTGCGGTGGTGCCGTCCAGGAAATCGCCGCTTCCCGATGGATATTCGTGGTAGCTGCTGTAATACCAGTCCTGGATATCGCCGTCTTCGAAGTCGTCGGCATCGGGCGAGTCTATGACGACGGGCGGCGCGGGCTCCTTGGACAGACGCAGATTATCCAACCGCAGGATCTGTCCTTCCCCTGTCACAATATTATAGTCATTTCTCAGGCACCGGTTGACATAGAATCGCAGCAGGGATACCTGGTCCACATCTATGTTGCTGATGTCCAGTGCAATGGTCTCCCACTGATCGTAGCCGGATGGATAGAACCAGAGCTGGGAACTGGCAGGGCCGCTCACCGGGTTGACGCTGAACCCCACCGGATAGTTTGGACCCGGCAGACCTTTCAGTACCTTCGCCTCGAAGACGAGCGAGTTGTAGTCCTCCCAGTCCTGTGTGGGACTTCCCCCAAGGATCCAACTGCGTTGAGCATAGGCGGAAGACGAGGTTCCTGTCAGCTTGATGTCGAAAGAATACGGTGAACTCACGAAGTCACCACTCTGCATATCCAGGTAGACCTGGTAAACCCGGTCCCAGTTGAAGAAGTCACCGCTCTCGAAGTCGTCCAGCACGAGGACGTCCGGCGTCGGCGGCACAGGGTTCCGGGTGAGGCGCAGGTTGTCCAGATGCAGGGTCTGCGGCTTAGACGCCGGATTGTAGGCCCCGGTGCGGTTGACATAGAACAGGACTTCGTTCACCTGGTCCCGCTCCATCTTCG
>JBBFLP010000183.1:4433-6780 GCA_037478975.1 Armatimonadota bacterium | reverse complement strand
CGGGCAAGCCCATGCTGGGCATCCAGTTCGGGCATTACGGCTTCATCATGGAGACCGAGCCGGAGGAGGCGCTGGAAGCTCTGGAGCGCGTTCTAGAGGGCCGCTTCACCCTCAGCCGCCGGATGATGCTGCAGACGGAACTGCTGCGCGGCGGAGAGGTAGCCGGAAGGCATCTCGCGCTGAACGACGTGGTCGTGGGGCGGGGGGAGCTTTCGCGGCTGCTGCGCCTGAGCGTGGTGGTGGGTTCGCACGAGGTAGTGCGCTACAGCGCTGATGGCCTCATCATCGCGACTCCGACAGGCTCCACCGCGTATTCCCTCTCCGCCGGCGGGCCGGTGGTCCACCCGGAGCTGGACGTGGTGACGCTTACCCCCATCGCGCCCCATACCCTCAGCGCGCGGGCGCTGGTCATCCCGGCGCAAGAGGAGATAAAGGTCTCGGCGGGGGATCCGGGCAACTCCACGGTCACCGTGGACGGCCAGCATTTCGAGCGGCTGGGCGAGGGTGACCTGGTGCGCATCGTCAGGGCGCCTGTCACGGCGGATCTGGTCCAGATCAGCAGCACGGCGTTCTACAAGCAACTGGACAGCCGGCTGGGTTTTGGTGAAAGATTCGAGCGGTAGCTCCCCGGCCGGCGCGTGCCCGGCCGGGCCTGCCCGGGGGAGCGATGCTCACAGAACTGCACGTCGAGAACTTCGCCCTCATAGATCGCCTGGACGTCCGGTTCGGGGAGGGGCTTACTGTCCTCACGGGAGAGACCGGCGCGGGCAAGTCCATCATCGTGGATGCCCTGAATGCCGTGCTGGGCGAGCGGACCGATCCGGATTGCGTCCGGAGCGGGTCCGACCGCGCCTTGGTGCAGGCGGCCTTCGATCTGAGCGGTTCCCCGGAGGTCCAGTATCAGCTTGAGGAGGCTGGCCTGGGCAGAGACGAGATGCTGATCGTCTCCCGCGAGGTGACCGCGCAGGGGCGATCGCAATGCCGGGTGAACGGCCGCTTGACCACTCTCGGGCTCCTGCGCGAACTGACGGCCCTTCTTGCGGACGTGCACGGACAGCACGAGCACCAGTTGTTGCTTTCGCCCGCGTGGCAGCTGGAGCTTCTGGACGCATTCGCGGGAGAGACGGCGCTGGAGCTGCGCTCGCGCTACTCCACAGAATGGGGCGCTTTTCAAAAAGCTGCGTCCGAGCTTCAGAGTTTGGTCTCAGACGAACGGAAGAGGTCGCGGCTGGCGGATCTTTACCGCTTCCAGGTGGGGGAGATCGAAGCCGCCGGACTACGGCCGGGAGAGGAGGAGGAGCTCCGTCAGGAGGCGATGCGGCTGGCCAATCTGGAGAAGCTATTCGTGGCGGCGGCGCAGTGCGCGGAGCTGCTTTCCGGAGACGAGTCCGACTACCCGGGTGCGGTGGCAGCCGCCGGGCAGGCAATGAAAGCGCTGGAATCCGTGGCGTCCTACGATCCCGGGATCGCGGAGCTTCATTCGCTGCTGGAATCGGCCGTCGTGTCGCTGGAGGAGGCGCTTTCGGGGGTCCGGCGCTGGCGTGACGGTCTGGATGTCAGCCCAGAGCGCATAGACCAGGTGCAGTCGCGCCTGGATCTCATCTCGTCCCTGAAGCGCAAGTATGGTGACACGGTGGAAGATGTTCTTGCTTACCGTGACCGCGTGGCCGCGGAACTGGACGGATTGGAGCGTTCTGACGAGCGGCGGCGGGATCTTGAGGCGGAGCGGGACAGGGCCCGCCGCCAGGTGGAAGACCTTGGACAGCAGCTTTCCACCGTGCGCAGAGCGGCTGCGGAGACGCTTGGCCGCCGGGTCCAGGACGAGCTGCAGGAGCTCGGGATGCAGGGGGCGCACTTCCACGTTGCCGTGGAGCAGGTGCCGCACGGTCCCCGCGGTCAGGACAGGGTGGAGTTTCTCATCTCGGCGAATCCCGGCGAACCGTTGAAGCCGCTGGCGCGGGTGGCGAGCGGCGGGGAGGCGTCGCGGACCATGCTGGCCCTGAAGGTGGCGGCCACGGAGTGCGACCCCGTGAAGACGCTGGTGTTCGACGAGATAGACACCGGCATCGGTGGGCGCACCGCGAACACTGTGGGGGAGAAGCTCCGGGCGATCAGCCGGGGCAGGCAGGTGCTCTGCGTCACGCACCTGCCGCAGATCGCCCGGTTCGCGGACCATCATCTGAAGGTGGAGAAAGGGGAAGAGGCTTCAGGAGCCGAAAGGACTGTCATAAGCGTGCGGGCTCTTGAAGGGGAAGAGCGCGTGGGCGAACTGGCCCGCATGCTCGGCGGAAGCGAGGAAAGCGAGGCGGCTGTTCGGCATGCGCGGGAACTTCTTGGCATCGAGCCC
>JBBFLP010000183.1:0-4333 GCA_037478975.1 Armatimonadota bacterium | reverse complement strand
GATCCGTCGCTGATGGACCGCATCCGCGAGGGCACGATTGCCGAGATCGCGGACGGTGCTCTGCGGCTGGACGGTGCGCGGGTGGCAGACGGTGAGCTCCAGACCGCCGAGGTGGTGGAGCGCAAGCTGGAGGAGAGCCGCCGGAACCTGGACGAAGAGCTCCAGCGCTTCGCTCAGAACACGCTGGAGCGCGCGTCGAAGGAGCTGAGCGTCCTTCTGGCTTCGGTGAAACCTCCTCCCACACGGGTGCCCATACAGGGGCGTCACGCGCTCATCGTGGTGCGCGGGGAGAGTTATAAGCAGGATCTCCAGATCATCCGCGGATATCTTCTGGATGTGCGCCCGGTGCTGATCGGGGTGGACGGGGGAGCCGACGCGCTGCTGGAGATGGGGCTGCGGCCCGATGTCATCATCGGGGATATGGACAGCGTCTCGGATGCGGCTTTGCGCTGCGGAGCCGAGATCGTGGTCCACACGTATGCTGACGGCCGTCCCGCGCCGGGGGAGGAGCGCGTCCGGGAGATGGGGCTGGAATACAGCACCTTCGCCGTGCCGGGCACCAGTGAAGACGCGGCCATGCTGTTCGCCTATGAGCACGGCGCGGAGCTCATCGTGGCGGTGGGCACGCACTCCAATCTGTTCGACTTTCTGGAGAAGGGCAGGGGAGGGATGGCCAGCACTCTGCTGGTGCGGATGCGCATCGGTTCGCGGCTGGTGGACGCGAGAGGGGTCAGCAAGCTCTATCCAGCCCGGCGTCCGCTGACGGAGATGCTGCTTCTGCTCCTGGGGGCTTTGATGCTGGTCACCATCATCTTTCAGCAGAGCGAGCCGGCGCGGGCGTGGCTGGAGATGCTGGGGAACGCCATCCGGCTGAAGCTGCTGGAGTGGCGTATACTGGGGCAGTGACTCAGGGAGGTCACCGGGCGCATTGATTGATCTGAAGTATCACGTCTACAGCCTTGTTGCGGTGTTTCTGGCGCTGGCGATCGGCATTCTTATCGGCGCGTCCATCAGCGGCGGCCTGACCGGGAACGAAGCCATCAGCCGGCAGAGCCGCGCCATCGAGCGGCTGAACAGGGAGTTTCAGGCGCATCAGGCCACGCTGGCGGAGAAACAGTCAGCGCTGGACGCCGCGATGCGTCAGCTCAGGCAGGCGGACAGTCTGGTGGCCGGTCTGTACGCCCCGCTTCTACAGGGACGGCTTGCCGGACGCGGGGTCGCGATCGTGCAGATGGGGCAGGGCGAGGAGGTCGCGGCCTCCGTGAAGGCGGCTCTGGAGCAGGCCGGGGCGGTGGTCAACTCTGTGACCAGACTGGATACAGATTACGGCTTCGGGGATCCGGAGAAGATGAAGAAGGCCGCGCAGGCGCTTCCTCTGGAGTTCCAGGCGGCGGGCAAGGAGCCCTATCAGCAGATCTGGGGATATGTCTCCACGGTTCTTTCCGCCGGCCGGCCGGACAAGCCGTTCGAGACGCTTGCCTCCGTGGGGTTGCTGCAGGGAGAGGGTGACTATTCCCGCCCCAACAGGTTCGTGGTGATCGTCTTCCCGAAAGGCTCGGACCCGGTTGCCCTCAAGGATCTTGTGGTGCAGCCGCTGCTTGGCAAGCTGAAGGGAGCCGGCCTGTCAGCGGCTGTGGCCAGCGCGGGGGCGGGCAGCCAGACCCCGCCGGACTTCTGGGCGCAGTTCGACGTCCCCACTGTCAGTCACGCGGATATGGCCTTCGGCCGGCTGTGTCTGGTGGAGGCGCTTGTCCGGGGCGAGGGGCACTACGGACTGGGACCGTCCGAGGAGTTCCTGCCGGCGCGTCTGACGGCACGGTGAGGCAAGCCAGCCTGCTGATTCCCGCATTCAACGAGGAAGACCGCATCGCAGCCACGGTGCGGGCGGCGTGCCGGCTGCAGGGGGTCTCCGAGGTCATCGTCATAGACGACGGCAGCACGGACGGGACCGCTGCGGCGGCCGCCGAGGCAGGAGCCTCGCGGGTGCTCAGGTTGCCGCGCAACCGCGGAAAGGGGGCGGCTCTCGATGCGGGCCTGTGCGAGGCGCGGGAACCGGTGATCCTGATGCTGGACGGCGATCTGGGCGAAAGCGCGTCCCTGGCTCAGCCGCTGCTGGATCCGGTGCTGGCGGATGAGGCGGATATGACAGTGGCCGTATTCCCTGAGCTTGTCTCCCGCCAGGGAGGAGGGGGGCTGGGACTGGCGCTGCGGCTGGCAAGATGGGGCATCCGGGTCCTGACCGGAGCCCAACTCGCGGCGCCACTCTCCGGGCAGCGCGCGCTGGACCGGCGCATCGTGGAGACGATGGGAGGGTTCGGCCGCGGGTTCGGCGTGGAGACGGCCCTTTCCGGTTGGGCGGCGGCCGGGGGCTGGCGGGTCATCGAGGTGCCGCTCGCGATGAGCCATCGAAGGACCGGCCGGGATCTGCGCGGGTTCCTGCACAGGGGGCGCCAGCTTCTTCACATCGCGCGGGCGCTGATCTGGCTGATATTTTCCCGCAGGCGCGCCCGGAGCTCACGATCGTGACTCCCCAGGCCGCCCTTTTAGCGTTGGTCTGGGGGGCAGTCCTTACACTAATCTGCCGTATCGCGCTTGGCCGCTTCGGGCGGCGGGTCACCAATTTCCGGGGAGATTGTGTCCCCTCCGGATACGGGGTGTATGTGGCGGCGTGGGGATGCGCCTTGCCGCTGGGAGTGCTTGCCTCAGGAGATCAGAGCATCAAACCCGGCATTACGCTGGCATTCCTGGTGACGGCCGGGAGTCTGGGAGTGCTCGGTTTCCTGGATGATGCCTTCGGCGCGCATGGCTCGGGAGGATTCAGGGGGCATCTGCGGACGCTTGTGCTGCAGGGCAGGGTGACTACCGGCCTCCTCAAGGCAGCCGGGGGAGGGCTCGCCAGCCTGGGGGCGGCCTGGCTTCTGGGAGGGGGAACGGCCGCGCCGCACCTGGTTGTCCTGGATGGCCTGCTGATCGCCCTTTCCGCGAACTTCATCAACCTGCTGGATCTGCGCCCGGGACGCGCGGGCTGGACCTTTCTGTTCCTCTGGGCTGCTCTGTGCGTGACGGGCCTGGTTCTCGTCGCGCCGGCAGCCTTTGGTGTTCGGGATTACGTGCTGCTGACGCTTCCTGCCGCTGCCTCCCTGCTGGTCCTGCTGCCGGGTGACTCGCGGGGGCGGCGGATCATGGGCGATGGGGGCGCAAATCCGCTGGGCGGCTTGCTGGGACTGGGCGTCTGCCTGCTCTGGCCGCTGTGGGCGAGGGTGGTCTACCTCGGTCTTCTCGTCGTGGTCCACGCCTATGCGGAGCGGCGCTCACTTTCCGCGCTCATCGAGTCCGTCCCCTTCCTGCGAGCCCTGGACCGCAGGCTAGGGGTCCGCTAGGCGGAAGGTCATCAGCGGCGCTCTTCTTCCGGGATGTCCAGCACGATGATGGACGGATCTCCGAACACGTCCTCCGTATCCGTCGAGAGGTCCTTGAACGCTCCGTTGAACCACATCAGCAGACGTTTCCCATCCGGCGTGATGTCCACGGAGTATGTGCCCGAGGCTGTATAGCCGTAGCGCTCGTAAAGGAAAGGATGCAGGAACGCCAGCGCTTTGCGCCTCCCGGTGCGCAGGTCGTACTGCACCACGGGTGTTCCCAGCCGGTGCGCGCGTCCGTGGGCTGCGGGCACGTAATAGGCGAAGCGGCCGTCCGGACTGACCGCGATGCTCGTGGTGTAAAGCTCCGCGTTGGGGGCGGGCCAGCATCTGCCCAGGCTTTCCACCCGGTCTTGGTCCGGCCAGAAGCGGAACATCTGTCCCCCGCGGGTGATACACAGGATGCTGCCATCCGGCAGCCGGCCCCGCGAGTGAGCGCGGATCTGCCGGGAAGTGCCATCGTCCTCGTCGGGAGGCACACGGCTCTCCAGACGGGTGAACCGGTTGGCGCGCGGATCGTAGCGGATCAGGTGCGCCTTGGGGTCGCGAGGAGTGTCGTTCGAGGAATAGACGCAGCCCGTAGCGTCATCCAGCACCATACAGCGGTCGCTCCACCGGATGCCCTCGGGAGGAAAGCCGCCGAATCGCAGCCGTTGCTCCTTCAGATCGTAGCAGATGAATTCCCCCAGCGCCCCCACTGCGAAAAGCAGCCCTCGTGCCGCATCCACACGGTGGCATGGCCAGCTTGCGCGCCTGAACGGCGCTCCGTGGTCCGTCAGTTTCTCCCTGTCCAGATCCCAGGAAAGCAGGTGCCCCCCGTCGTAGCCGCTTTCGAACTGCTCCGTCGAGGGTTCGGGGTATGCGCACCAGTAGGTGCAGAACCAGAGTTGCCTGCCGTTCCACAGGTCCAGGTG
>JBBFLP010000182.1:4539-6815 GCA_037478975.1 Armatimonadota bacterium | reverse complement strand
TTAGCCCGCGTAGACGCCCTGACTGGCTCCGTGCTCAGTGACACGCCCGTCAAGAGCCTGACCGGGACAGACTATCCCCACTGGAATGCTATCAAGTATCACGCTGGAAAGCTCTACGCTGTAGAGAACAATGCCTGGGGGAGTAACTACACGGCCGGTCAGAACAGAGGCTACATTTATGAAGTGACCCTCAACGCTGCCGGAGATCCAGTCTCAGCTACACGTGGCGCCTACGTGGGGCCCTACCCTGACGGAGCTCTGGCGTACAAAGACGGGGTGTGGTACGCGTCTGACTGGAGGAAAGACTACTCAAGCTGGATCAAGACCGGGACGAGCGTCGCCAGTGGGGTTTTCGCCCCTCTCAGCGGAGGGCCCGGCTATACCAATGGTGTCGGGCTGATTTCTGGATGGGACTTTGAGACCGACGGCGACTTGCTGGCGGTAAGCTGGATGGCCAATGGCGTGAATTCATCAATCGATGACTTCAACATCTACAAGATCGATCTCCCGTCGGGGAATCCCACCAAACTCTACAATATCAAATCACAGCTTCCCTCGAACATCACCTGGCTCAGCGCACTGAGTGCGACAACCCCTGTACCTGAGCCCGTGTTCTTCCAGATGGGAGCGATGCTTGGTCTCGGAGGTCTGGGACTTCTACGGCTGCGCCGCCGCTGACACTGATCCATCCGAGATGTTCTGATCCATTCGGCCCCTGGCCTCCGGCCGGGGGCTTTGCCTTTTCCGATGTGCGAGCTGCTGGTCCCGACCGCCGCCGGCGTCACCAGTAAGCTGCCGCACCGGGCGGCAGGCTTGCTTGCCGACTGCGAGCAGGAAGGTCAAACTGCAGGCGGCGGCGAATCTGCAGGAAACGCCGGGGCGGCGGACTTCTGCGCGCCAGGGTGGCCGTCCGCCCGCACAGGGATCGGCGTTCAGGAGGTATCCGTTATGGCTCTCTTGCTGCCGGCCGCGTTTCTAGCTGCGCTCTGCCTGCTGCTCTGCCCCGCCCCAGTCGAGGCGGAAAAGATCCGGGACATCTATCCTGACACCTGGGTGGGAGTGGACGCACTGGGCCGCAGGATGCCCACCATCACCGACGTGGGCCCCGTAAAAACCGGCCAGCGTCGAGTGGTGGGGATCTTCTACATCACCTGGCACGCGGACGCTCATCACACGAACTTCAAGAGCCCCTTCTCCGCCGACGTCAGCAAGATCCTGGCAACAGACCCGTCGGCGCGGCTCGACGGCAACCATCCGCTGTGGACCGAGGGATCCTATCACTGGGGTGAGCCGGAGTTCGGATACTTTCTTAGCCGCGACGAGTGGGTCATCCGGCGGGACATGTCCATGCTGGCGGACGCCGGCGTGGACGTCCTGGTGATGGACGTCACAAATGCCGTGCTCTACTGGGACGAATGGGACACCATCTTCTCCGTGATGCAAAAGATGAAGGCGGAGGGAAACCGGGTCCCCCAGTTCTGCTTCTGGGCGTTCAACGGGCCCGTCATCACGGTGGTGCAGCAGCTCTACGACCGGATCTACAAGCCGGGACGGTACAGAGATCTCTGGTTCTACTGGGACGGCAAGCCGCTGCTGCTCTACAACGGTATGCCGTTCGCGGACTCCACCGGCCACCAGCACCAGAACCCGAACCCGCACTATGACCCGGCCGCGGCGACCGATCCGAATCACCCCCATCACGGAGATCCGGACTACACGAGCGAGTTCTATCAAGACTACACCCGGGAGGTGAAGGAGTTCTTCACTCTGCGCACCATGTGGTGGGGATACTACGAGTGGCACGGCAAGCGGTTCGTCGGCACAGAGGGCAACTGGAGCTTCGGATACGATCTGGCGCACGAGCCCGTGAAGAAGATGGATCCGAAGGATCTTGTCTCCCCGTGGAAGGGAAAGCCGGAGCAGGCCGCCGTCACGCCCGCCCAGCATCCGGCTAGCGCGGTGGGCAAGTGCTGGACGCGCGAATGGGGCGAACCGGAGTTGAACGAGTACGACATGCCTGTCCGCACGTTTGTGCCCTGGCTGGGAAGAAAGGTGGACCACCCGGAGGCCTACGGCATCTACTTCCAGCAGCGATGGGATGAGGCCCTGGCCGTAGACCCGCAGTTCATCTACATCAACGACTGGAATGAATGGACGGCCGGCAAGTATCCCCCCGCGCCTGGCACCACATTCCGTTTCCTGGGCCGGGACAGCAACTTCTATTTCGTGGACCAGTACAACGCCGAGTTCAACCGCTGCGTCCAGCCTATGAAGGA
>JBBFLP010000182.1:0-4439 GCA_037478975.1 Armatimonadota bacterium | reverse complement strand
GACGCCAGAACATCCACCGTGATGCGCTGGAACGGGGAGCAGTGGGAAGAGGCGGCGCAGATCCCTCTACGTTATTCCGGCAGACGGCTGGAGCTATCCATCCCCCGGCAGCTGCTGGGGTTGACGAAGGAATCCTTCAGTTTCGACTTCAAGTGGGCGGACAACCCGCAGGACCTGAAGGATCCCATCTCGCTCTGCACACACGGGGACACAGCGCCGAACCGCCGGTTCAACTACCGGTGCATCTGGAGACTGCTGGGCGACTGACCGCGCCGCAATCCGGGAGTGGTGCTACTGAAGCGTGGAGGTGGCCCCTCCATCCACCACCACCAGCGAACCGGTGGTCCAGGCGGCCTCCTCCGACGCAAGGTAAAGCACCGCTCCCACGATATCCTGCGGGCGACCGAGCCGTCCGACGGGCGTCCCGGCCACCAGCCGGGCGCGGAGTGTCTCGTCCTTCAGCGCCTCGCGGTTGATGTCAGTCTCCACGGTGCCGGGCAGCACCGAGTTGCACGTTATTCCGTATGGCGCAAGGCTCAGAGCCATGCTCTTGATGAGCAGATTCTGACCCGCTTTGGAGGAGCAGTAGTGCGCCTGTTTCGTACCGCCCACCAGGCTGGAGATGCTGCCCACCGCCACCACACGGCCGCCCCCGCCGCGCTCCACCATATGCCGCGCCACTGCCTGCCCCACCAGAAATGAACCTTTCAGGTTCACGTCAATGACGCGGTCCCAGAGATCCTCCGGCATCTCCAGAAAATCCATGAAGGGGCAGATGCCGGCGTTCAGCACCACCGTGTCTATGCGTCCGAACCGGCGGATGACCCCCTCCACCATCGCGTTCACCTGAGCGCTGTCCGCCACGTCCGCCTGTGCTTCCATCGCTTCGGCGCCGGATTCCCGGATGCGCCGCATCGTCTCCCGCAGCCCATCCGAGGGCTGTGTAAAGTTCACCGCCACCCGCGCGCCCGCAGACGCGAACCCGCAGGCGATGCCCGCACCGATACCGCGTGACCCGCCGGTCACCAGGGCCACCGGCGGGTCGCCTTTCACCGAAGAGAACAGTGTCAGCAATGGTATCCGATCCTCCCTCCCGGATGGTCCTCCAGCACCCGCAGATCATACATAGGCACCAGGATGTCCGCCGTCCTGCGGATGCGCTCATACGCAGCCAGCGCTTCGTACATGTTCTCGTTGATGCCCAGGATCCGGTTCTGGGTGATGTTCTCGTACCGGAAGAAGCAGTCCGAGAACACCACCGTCCCCTGACGTGTCTGGACCTGCACCGCCACGCTGCTGCGATGATGCACCCCCGTCCAGAAAACGTGCACCCCGGGGGCGGGATCGTGCTCGTTCTCCATCATCATCAGGCGCTCCCACGCATCCACAAAGGCGTACGTGATGAGCCTGGGCTCGATGCACATGTGCAGCCTGTCGTGGGGATGTGGCTTCCAGCGGGGCGCGAAAAGCTCTCCCCACCCGTAGCGGTTGACCCAGATGCGCGCGTTGGGAAACAGGTCCATTCCCCCGGTAGCGTAGCTCTGGAGGGGCGTGAGGATCAGATCCTGCACGTCCGCAGGGTCTACGTGCAGGGCTGCCAGACGGTTCAGGATGCGATCCTCCTCCCGCACCACCAGCTTCTGTCTGCCGCCGGTGCCCTCCATCCAGATGGCGTTGAGGGTTTCCAGCTCATCCAGAGGCGGGCCGCTGTTGATCAGGATGGTGCGCCCGCCGCCGCGGACCAGCATGGCATAAACAGCAAGAGGCTCCCACTCGTCGTCGCCCAGATTGCTCATCCAGTAGAGCTGCGCTCCCGGGCAGGCCGTGAATTCTCCCACTTTGAGGATATCTATCTGGTAGTCCATGGTGTCACTTTCGAGTCCAGGGTCGAGAGACTAGAGACTAGAGACTAGAGACTAGAGTCTAGGGTCTAAGGTTTAAGGTTTAAGGTCTCAGATCTGGAGATCTATAGTCGGGAGCGTCAGTCCATCCGGATGCCGCCATTGATGTCTATCGTCGCGCCGGTGATGAACGACGCCTGTTCGCTCGCCAGAAACACTGCCGCCCCTGCATAGTCCTCCGGCGTGCCAAGCCTCCCCAGCAGCACACTGGAGCGGATCCGCTCCACCAGCTCAGGACTCTCCCAGGACCGAGACAACTCCGTATCCGTCAGTCCCGGCGCAATCGCGTTCGCTGTCCCGTACGGCGCAAGATACTTCGCGAAAGACTTCGTAATGGAGATCAGACCTGCCTTCGCCGCGCAGTATACCGAGATATCCGCCGCCCCTCCCGTCTTCGCTCCCACGCTGGAGATGTTGATGATGCGTCCCCACCGGCGCTGTCTCATATGACCGGCCGCCTCCTGCGAAAGGAAATACGCTCCCCGCAGATTCACCGCCATCAGCCGGTCGAAGAACTCCTGATCCACCTCCTCCAGATCCCTGAGAGGACAGATCCCGGCGTTGTTCACCAGTATGTCCAGCCCTCCACGCTGCCGGATGGTCTGGCGGACCGCCTCCCGGCAGGCTCCAACATCGGCGACGTCCAGAGTGATCGCTTCCCCCCCGTCGCCTAAATCCGCAGCGGCTGCCGCCACCGCCGCTCCGTCAATGTCCGCCAGGACAACGCGGGCGCCGGACGAGTGCATAGCACGGGCAATGGCCAGCCCGATACCTCGCGCCGCCCCGGTCACCAGAGCCGTCCTGCCGTCCAGCCTCAGCTCCATCTCACCGGAACCCTTCGGCCCGGCTCAGAGAGCTCCCTGCTGAAAAGCCCCCTTTTCGGCTAGAATCAGCCAGGTTCTCACTCAGCGTTTCGAGCTCAGGAGGTCTGTAACCATTGTCTTCGCCTTCTCCTTCCTCTTCGCTGGCTCAGGTCCGTCAGGCGCGACTCGATAAGATCCAGCGCCTGCGCGAGATGGGCCTGAACCCCTACCCCTCCCGCGCTTCGCGCACACACTTCTGCGCCGACATTCTTGAGCGTTTCGAGGAGATCGAAGGACAGACAGTCACCGTGGCCGGGCGTTTGATGTCCTGGCGCAAGCACGGAGCACTCTCGTTCGGGCACGTGCAGGATCAGACAGGACGGGTGCAGCTTTACGTGCGCCGCGACACCCTGCTGCCCACCGACGCCGCGGAAAACCAGCTGGGCTACGAGCATCTGAACCTGCTGGATGTGGGTGACATCGTGGAGGCGGAAGGAGAAGTGGTGCGAACGGAGCGGGGAGAGATCTCCGTCAAGACGGAGCGCATCCGGTTGCTCACAAAATCCATCCGCCCTCTCCCGGAGAAATGGCACGGCATCCAGGACCGGGAGATCATCCTGCGCAAGCGCTATCTGGATGTCACGCACAACCCGGAGCAGCTCAAACGCTACGAGTTGATCTCCCGGATGGTCTTCGAGGTGCGCCGCTTCCTGGACGCAAGAGGTTTTCTGGAATTCCAGACCCCGGTCATCCAGCCGCAATACGGAGGCGGCACCGCGCGGCCGTTCACCACCCACGTGAACGCGCTGGACTGCGATATGTACCTGGCCATCTCCCACGAGCTGTACCTGAAAAGGCTCATCGCAGCGGGGTTCGACCGGGTGTATACCGTGGGCCGCTACTTCCGCAACGAGGGGATAGACCGGACGCACCATCCCGAGTTCTCCATGGTGGAGACCATGACCGCCTACGCGGACTACACCTTCAACATGGACCTCATCGAGGAGCTGTTCCGGCACCTGGCCACGCAAGTTTTCGGAAAGACCACATTCAATGTGGCGGGTCACGCCATAGACTTCGGCCAGCCGTGGCGGCGCGTCTCCATGGCCGACGCTGTGCTTGAGGCGACAGGGGTGGACTTCCGCAATATCACGTCGCCCGATCAGGCCAACGCCCGGCTCCGCGAGATGGGGTTGACGGAAGAGCAGCCGACTGTCGGGCACGCTATGGCCTACGCATTCGAGGAGAAGGCCGCGCCGGGACTCATCGGACCGGCGCTGGTCTACGGTCATCCGGTGGAGATCTCTCCCCTGGCCAAGCCGATGGCGGAGGATCCCCGTTTCGCGGAGCGATTCGAGATCTTCATCGCCGGAATGGAGTGCGGTGACAACTGGAGCGAGCAGAACGACCCGGTGACGCTTCTGGAGCGGTGGAAGCAGGCCCGCGACCTGGCGGGAGCCGATCCCGAGGAGCACCATCCCCTGGACTACGACTTCATCGAGGTTCTGGAACACGGCATCCCGCCCACAACAGGCATCGGACCGGGCATCGAGCGGATGGCGATGATCTTCCTGGAGTTGGAGAACATTGACGACGTCATCTTCTTCCCGCTGATGAAGCCCGTGGTCTCGCCGGTGAACCGGGCCATCTACGGCATCGAAGAGCGCCCGGGACTACCCTCGCGGCTGCCGGCGGTGACGCTGGATCCGGAGAGCTTCTCGCAGCTTGTGCGGGA
>JBBFLP010000181.1:0-6821 GCA_037478975.1 Armatimonadota bacterium | reverse complement strand
GGGGGAGGAGAGCATCACAGCTTCGCCCGGAGCTCTTTCGGCCGCTATCTCCGGGGCTCTGGAGAAGCTGGCGCTTGCGCCTCCCGATCCGCAGGCCGCTTCCTGATGCCAAACGGCCGTGGCTGCGGAAAGAGACAGATACAACCATCCGTCCCTCAAATGCGCCGATGAGCTCCGCCATTTATCTGGACAACCACGCCACCACCCCCCTGGACCCTCGTGTCCTGGAGGCGATGCTGCCGTATCTCACGGAGCATTTCGGGAACCCTTCCAGCAATCATCTCTTCGGGTGGGTTGCGCGGGAGGCGGTTGAGAAGGCCCGTGAGGAGGTGGCCGCGCTTGTGAACGCCTCTCCGGAGGAGATCATCTTTACCGGAGGGGCGACGGAGAGCAACAACCTGGCGCTGCTGGGAGCCGCACGGGCGCTCGCTGGCCGGGGACGGCACATCGTCTCATACGTCACAGAGCACAAAGCGGTGCTGGACCCCCTGAAGGTCCTCGCCGGGGAGGGCTTCGATGTGACGCTTCTGCCCGTGGAGCGCGACGGTCTTCACGATCTCGGCTTGCTGGAGCGTTCTCTCCGCCCGGATACCGTGCTGGTCAGCGTGATGGCTGCCAATAACGAGATCGGAGTGCTGGCGCCCCTGGAGGAGATCGGCGCGTTGTGCGCGGAGCGTGGCGTTTTGCTGCATACCGATGCGGCGCAGGCGCTCGGCAAGATTCCTCTGGATGTCCGCAGGACGCGTATAGCACTGGCGTCGTTCTCCGCGCACAAACTCCACGGTCCGCGCGGGGTGGGGGCGCTGTTCGTCCGCCGGAAGCCGCGGGTGCCGTTGCAACCTCTTGTTCACGGCGGCGGCCACGAACGCGGGTTGCGCTCGGGCACCCTGAATACACCGGGGATCGTCGGATTCGGGGCCGCCTGCCACATCGCCGCGAAGGAGATGGCCTCTGAGGCGCAACGCGCGCGCGCATTACGTGACAGGCTCCTGCGGGCCATTCTGGAACGGGTTCCGGACGCGGTGTTGAACGGGCATCCAGTGCAGCGCCTGCCGGGCAACCTGAACGTGAGCTTTCCTGGAGTGGAGGGGGAAAGCCTTGTGACGCATCTGGGGGACGTAGCCGTCTCTTCCAGTTCGGCCTGCACGTCCTCTCTTCGGGAGCCATCCCACGTGTTGAAGGCGCTCGGCCTCTCGGACGAGATGGCCTATGCAGCGCTCCGCTTCGGTATCGGGCGCTTCAACACTGAGGACGATATCGTCCGCGCGGCAGAAAGAGTGGGTAACGCCGTTAGCGCGCTTCGGGAACTGGGCCGCGCATCGGCTTCCAGTGCCTGACGGGGTTACTCCAGGCTGGGGCGGGGCTCCATCTCCGGCAGAGTAATACCTGCCGGCGGGGCGTCTGCGGGCGCAAGCCCCGGATGCGCCGGATCCTCCACCGAAGGCGCCGGGGAAACCGTGGCGGGCTCTCCCGTAGCTCCCGGCAACTCCAGAATGCGCGGACGCGGCTTGCGCACGTCGCGGCAGATCTCCTCTTTGGCCACCACCCGGCCATTCTTCAAGAACTGCCGGATCAGCCGCCGGTCGCAGCCGGGCGACCCCTCATCCACGACGACGGGCCGGGATCCGCTGCCGGGCCTTGTCTCAAGCGGCGGCGGGATGAATGCCTCACCTTCCTCCACCAGCCGGACCTGCAGGGGCGGCCGCTGGAGTGTCAGCAGGCTCACCCGCACGCGTCCCTCTTCTACGATGGCTCGCAGCCAGATGGGATGGTCCGTGCTGTTCTTGATGCGCAGATCCTTTGCGCCGTAAACGACTGCCGCGTCCCGGGTGGGAGCTGCATAGCTGGTGGGGCCGGAGTGCATCCAGCGCTCCAACACGGGAAGCCCGCCGAGCAGCGCCGCATTGTAGAGTGCCGTGGACGCGACGCACACTCCGCCTCCCACCCCTCGGACCACCTTTCCCTGAGCAAACATCAGACCAGGCAGGAATCCCCGCTCCTCCAGACGCGGCCCGACAGCCTGATTGAAGGAGAGCTCCGCCCCCGGCGGGATGAGCAGCCGGTCCAGGGCCTCCATGGCCAGCGTCAGGTTCACCAGTTCGGCCCCGTCTTGATGGTGCTCCATCTCGTAGGAGGCGAGCACCACGGAGGGACGCATCATGGCCGCCGTGGCCAGGCCGCGGGACGGCAAAATCGAGCGGTACATCGTCTCGGGCTGCCGGAGCGCCTGGTCCAGTGGAGTCAGGCAGGCGAGCCAGACCGGCGGGCCAGGTTTGTGCACTTCCGCCGGCGGCGCTTCCAGGAGCTGCGTTTCCGGTTCGGCAGAGGGAGGGAGAAGCCAGAGCCCCGCCACGGCAGCCACGCTGCCGAGCGCCGCAAAAAACAGCCCTGTTGCCTGCCGGAATGTCATACGAGGGTTCGAGAATACTTTTGGCCAGCCCGTTCGCGACTCCGCTTCCCGCCCGTTGTATCGGTCAGAACACAGACGCTCATCAGGCGGGCACGCCTGCCGGCCCATTCCATTCTAGCACAGGGTGCCGCTTCTCCGGTACAATGACCCGGCGCCGCCCGGCAAGGGCTGCGTCAGACCTAGGAAAGGGAGAGCGATACAGTGCCCGGAAGCATTGCAGTCATTGGAGCCTCCACGGACCGCAGCAAGTATGGCAACAAGGCGGTCCGGGCCTACCTGCGTCAGGGCTACACGGTCTACCCCGTGAATCCCGGCGCGGATGAGGTAGAGGGCATTAAGGCGTATCCTTCAGTGCGCGACCTGCCTGAGACTCCCGATCAGGCCACGTTCTATGTTCCGCCTGAGGTCGGTCTGAAGGTCATCGAGGACGTCGCCGCGGCAGGCATCCGGCGCGTGTGGTTCAACCCCGGCTCCGAAAGCCCGGAACTCCTGCAGCGGGCTGCCGAACTGGGGCTGGAGACGGTGGTCGCCTGCAGCATCCTTGGCGTAGGCGAGGATCCTTCGGACCTCTAGCCCGCCTCAATGCCCTCCCGGACGCTGGGCCTGTCCCGGGGCTCCTCCCTCCTGCTGAGGAGGAGCAGGCCTCGTTCCGGCAGCCTGAACGGCCTGAATGTCCTGCGGGGAGAGCTTCCCGCCCTTGGCCTGCGCCTGAGCGATCAGTACCCGCGCTTTCTCCTCCAGCTCGTCCGGCTTCTCCGCCACCCGGAGCATCTCCTCGTAGGAGATCTTCCGGTGCGCCCACAGCTCGAAGAGGAACATATCCAGGCTGATCATGCCCATGTGCTGTCCCGTCTGAATGGCGGAGAAGATGCTGTGGGTCTTCTTCTCGCGGATCATGTGCTGGATTGCAGGCGTGGCGATCATTAGCTCGAATGCGGCCACGCGTCCCTGGCCGTCCAACCGCGGAAGCAGGAGCTGGGAGATGACCGCGATCAGGTTTCCGGAAAGCTGGGTGCGGATCTGCTCCTGCTGGTCGAACGGGAAGACGTCCACGATGCGGTCCACCGTGCGGGCCGCCCCTGTGGTGTGAAGGGTGGAAAAGACCAGGTGGCCGGTCTCCGCAGCGGTGATGGCCGCCTGAATGGTGGCCAGATCCCGCATCTCTCCCACCAGGATCACGTCCGGGTCCTGACGCAGGGCCTTGATGACGCCCGTCGCGAAGTCCGGCACGTCGCGCCCCACCTCTCTCTGTGTGATGACGGAGGTCTTGTGCGTATGATAGTATTCGATCGGGTCTTCGATGGTGATAATGTGGGCCTGACGCTTCTCGTTGATGTAGTCGAGCATCGTGGCCAGCGTGGTGGTCTTACCGGAACCGGTGGGACCCACCACCAGAATGAGGCCGCGGGGGCGCATCAGGAGCTCCTTGGCGGCCTTTGGGATGCCGATCTCCTCAAAGCTGAGCAGTTTGTAGGGGATGAGGCGCAGGTTGATGGCCACCGTCGCCTTCTGGATAAAGATGCTGACGCGGAACCGGGCCTTGTCGCCGTAACTGAACCCGAAGTCCGACCCCTGGACCTCTTTCAATTCTTCCTTTGCGCGCTGGGGGGCGATCTGGCGCATCAGCTGGTCGGTCATCTCAGGCGTCAGGTCGCCGTACTCATGCATGCGGTGAAGCCCGCCGTGCAGGCGGACTGTCGGCGGCTCGCCCACCAGGATATGGAGGTCCGATCCCCCCATATCAATCATCTTGTCCAGAAGCTCCCTGATGTCTATCATTGCGCGTCCTCCTGCCCGGGCGCGTCCCGGCGCCGCCCGGCGCGCGGCCCTCACTGCCGGCCGCTCTCCCGCCAGAGAGCTTCGACACAGACCGTGCTCGTCCCTCTTAGCCGGAAGGCATTTACGCTTGTGCTGACGCTGGTGCTTTTGACGACCGGAATAAGCCGTGGCGCGGCCGTCTACGCTGCCTCGTCGGAGGGATCGGGGCGGCCGTTCCAGCAGACCCCGGTCCTGTCCATAAGAGGCCGGGAGATTCTGGCGGACGGTAAGCCGGTGCGGGGGATGTTCGTCTTCTGGCACATTCCGTCCGATGCGGCCGCGAGAGAGAAAAAGATCCGCGCCGAGCTCGGCCGCATTCGCAACCTGGGGTTCACCGGCGTCAGTATCGAGACCGGATGGAAAGAGTGCTTCCCGGCCGAAGGACTCAGCGCCCTGGGAAAGACGGCTGCGGACAGCGTGATCCGCTGGGCTGCGGAAGAGGGCCTGTGGGTCCAACTCCTCATCACTCCGCACTATGTCCCGGACTGGGTCTTCCGGAAGCATGGGGATATCCAGATGCGAGGGACGGACGGTCAGCCCGTGGATGGCCAGTTCCTACCGTTCAGCCCTTACAGCCCGGCTGTCTCCAATCTGGTTGCCTTCCAGCGGGCCGCGGTCCGGCATTTCTCCCGCTACCCGAATATCCTCTGCTTCTGGTTGACAAACGAGATGGGATTCGGAAAGGGCTGGCCGGACCGTTCGCAGTGGGGTTTGAGCGCGTGGCGGCATTGGCTGGGCCGCGTTCAGCCGGATGTTGCCTTCTGGAACCAGCGATGGGGGACGTCGCTGGAGAAACTGGATGATGCTGTCATTCCCTCCGAGGGTGAGGGGACAGCCTGGATGGACTGGACCCGCTTCCGCCGCCTGAGTCTGATCGAGTTCTGGAACACTCTGTATGAGGAGGCGTGTCGCGCCAGGCGGCGCTTCATCCCTGTGGGCCACAAAATCTCTGCATATCAGGCGGTGGATGCGTTTGCCTCCCCGTTCGGGCTGCATCTCTCCTGGAGGCTTTTTCGGGCGGACGTGCTGGGCTTCGACAACTACGGAGTGAGCGCGGGACTCCTTGCATTGCAGCAGTCCGCTCCCTGTCCTGTCATCATCTCGGAGACCAATCTCCCGCGGACGGCTGAGACTCTTAACGGAAAAGCGCGAACCCTGCGGATGCTTCTCCAACAGAGTTTGGCGGGCGCGGCGATCCAGACGATCTACGCCTGGAATGAGTTCGACCCGGAGGCCTTCCCGTGGGGGACGCGTTATTCGGACGGGACTGTTCTGAAAGGTGCTGAGGCGGCACTTGAAATGGCAACGCTGATGCGGGACGCCTCCTGCACGGTGGGACGAGGGGAAGCGGCTGATCCCGCGGTGGCCGTGGTCTTACCGGCATCTGCCCTGTCTGTGAGGTCTGCGGACCACGAACGCTTCCAGGGCGTTCTTGACGCTGTGGCCGATCTGACACACCGTGCCGGCGCGGTCTGTCTGGCGGTGATGTCCGATGACCTGGCTCCGGATGCCTACCTGCATGCGGCCTCACATGTCCCGTCCCCCCCCGAAGCGCCGGGAGGCGCCTCGCTGCTCCGCTTCCTTCCAGAGAGCGTCCGCCTGATCTGGCTCCCGGGCGATATAGGGTTTGATCAGGCGTTTCTGGAGTCACCGGCTCTGCAGAAGTGGGTGGCTGCGGGTGGTATCCTGTCGCTGGGTTACCGGGAGCAGGGGCCACCGGCCTGGACCGGCATCAGACAGGCTCGCAGGGAAGGCCTTCAGCTGGTCAGCACGACGCCCGCGTCCGGCCGCTGGGCGTTCCGGCAGCGCGAGTATACCGGGGTTGGCATTCTGGAACTCGCTGGAACGGGCGAAGGTCCCCCGCCGGAAGTCGCGGTCATGGCCGTGCTGGAGAGGTCTCAGGAGCCCGTAGCGCTTCGGGTGCGCCGTGGCGAGGGTTTGATTCTGTATGCCGGACTCCCGATGGACGGAAGCGGCTTGCGGGGACGCGATGCGGGCTACGTGCAGGACGCTCTGGAACTGGCCGGGGTCATCGCTCCCGCACTTCCTCCCGGCCCTCGAATCCAGATTTCGGACGGCCGGATGCTTCTCTGGACCGATTCAGACTGGACGGGGAAGGTGGCCGCTCCCGGCGAGATAGCCTCATTGACGGTCTACGACCGCGATAGCCTGAGGGTCGAAAACCCGGAGCTTCGCGCAGCCGGAAGCATACTGACGGGAACCCTTTATCAGGATCAGTTCGCAGTGGTCTGTTGGCGGACCCCTGACAGCAGGCACTAGAGGCTGCCTCTTCAGGGCTTGCGGAACGGCGCCCGGATGCATAAACTGCACCCTGGCGCTCTCGCGCCGGAACCTTTTGGGAAAAGAGGTGCCTGCTTTGTCGCGTTTTGTCACTTCTCTGCTGGCGGTGGGGGCTCTGGTGTCCTGCGCCGGTGCGCTCCCGGCTGCCTCTGACCTTTCGCGGGTCGGGCCGCCACCCGAGCTCCCGCCGTACGCCCGGCAGTTTGCGGGTCTGAAGCCGGAGCCTATCTTCAACGGGCGCAACCTGGACGGATGGACGGTCGTCGGGGGGAATAAGAACGCTTTCTACGTG
>JBBFLP010000180.1:0-6855 GCA_037478975.1 Armatimonadota bacterium | reverse complement strand
CCACCAGCCCGTTGAACCCGTCCAGGATCCCCAGCACCTGCATCCCGTAGTTGGCGATGGCGGCCTTGGCCACGCCGCGGATGGCCGCGTTCAGGCCGGGACAATCGCCTCCGGAGGTAAGGATGCCGATGCAACTTGCCTTGCTCTGCCTGGCCATCTGAAACTGTTCCCTTCCCGCCGTTTGGACTCGCACTGCATTTTATCGGCTTGCGCGCTCAAACGCCGCAGCCGTGGCTGACTGATCACAGCCAATGTGTCGAGAGGACACGCAGGAACACCTTTCGAGCATCAGCATTTATACCTGATTCTGACTGTAAATCGGTTCACTGCCCGCAAACAGGGGTAGCATGATGATTGCCTCGATTGCCGGCGCTGGGTGAACGGGGCCCCTGTCGCTCCTTTACCTCTCGCCGGGGGCTGCCGTAGCTTTGGCAGCACACTCCTGTCTTCCGGGTCCTCCGAGACCGGTCTCTTCCCTCAAATACATTACGAAATCGCGGGTAGGCTTGGCTCTCATCCAGCGGTTTCTGGTCAAGGGCTTTGTCCGCATTGTAAGGCGGCCTCATTGAAGTGTGTTCATCAATGAGGAGGAAGGGCAATGAGGATTAGATTTACATCTGGACCGTGGTTGTTCTTTTTAGTCCCAGTCTGCCTGACGTTCTCCTCTGTCCAAGTTTCCTGTTCTTATACAGTGACTTCTGGAGGAGAAAAGAAAGGTGTCAGGGTAAGAGAAAAGTTCACGGTGCACCAGAACAAGTTCGACGAAGCCACAGACTTGCACTTCAAACTGTGGCAAGAAGAAGACAACATCAATGTTAATGGATGGGAGGTCAGTACAAGTGGGTTCACTAACTCGACCAGTAGACGGGGGAATCAACCGGAGTGGCCGTCTCAAGGTGGGCGTAAGTGTCCCCACGAGGAGCTGAAAAACCATCCGCATTACCCAAAGACTGATAATCCAGACAATGGCCAGCACGCTGTGGATGTCGAGGTAGACGGTGGCACGATCAAGAAGTGTCAATGGGTCTATATTGATTCCGAGTTCTACATGGAGCACTGGAATACGAAGCGCATGTCCGATGTCAACTGGACCAATGACAGTGATCCGGTTGGCAAGAAAAAGGCGGTGCCAGATTTCGGGTGGTCCATCGACGATCCTGTGCCAGCATTCGAAAAACCAGCACGGTGGGTTCACTGGATAAAGATCAGCAACGATGACCCTCTGGACTCGCTGTGGCTAAAGGATATCAGGCTGATCGAGTCGTCGGAGTTCTATCGGGACCTGTATAACGTGCCATTTGGCGACCCAGTGTATCCGGATCAGATTCTGGCGCCGGGAGAATCCATCGGCTTCTGGTTCCCGGGAATGAACAGTGGCGGCTTCCTGTATGGCTCATTCGCGCTGGTGGACGCGGTCACAGGGGAGATTGTGGCGGAAGAGCGCTTTGAGCATCCCTTCCCGGAGCCTGCGAGTCTTGCGCTCTGCGCAATGGGCCTGGGGATGATCGCTGCTGTCCGACGCCGCAGCTCTGGCTGACCCGGTATTTCAGCCCGAGCCTGCTTGAAATAGAGTGCCAATAGCCCCGAGGGAAACAGGCACAGGCCGATGGTAAAAGGGCCCCGGCTGACGCCGGGGCCCTGCTGTAAGTGACGCTTCTTTCTACGGATCCTCGGAACCGAGCAGCTGGAGAGCGTACTCCTGGGCTTCCCTCTCGTTGTTGGCGTTCTTGATGGGCGAGAACGGCCAGAGCCGGATCGGGTACTCGCCCGAGACGTTCCACATGAATTTCGGAACGATGGTCTCCGAGGGCTTCAGGAACTTGGCGTGCCCGTCGCAGAACACCCAGTTGGCGCGCCCCAGATGAGCCTGAGCGCACCGGGCCACCCACTGCAGGTGCCAGACCCCGATCTGGCTGATGCCCGTGGACATCTCTCCCAGCAAGATCTTGTTGGCCGGGTCCTCGATGGTCACCTGCTTCATCCCGCGCGAAGGATCGCTGTCCGGACCGTAGAACCCGGCGTCCGTGTAACAATTCATCGCGTAGCCGAGAGGCCTGGTCATCCGGCCCCAGCCGAAGTCGTAGCCGAGCCCCTGTCCCTTACCGGGATCGCTCTGAGGGGTCTCCCGGGGACGGGCCGGGCATACATAGGCCTCGTAGCTCTTCACGTAGGGAAAGATGAAGTCGGCCCAGATCTGCAGACCGAACCCCCAGTCGCTCTTCTTGCCCACGGAGAACCCGTAGTAAAAGTTCGTGCAAGGGAGCTTGCCCTTCCAGTCGTCCGCGTACAGCATCATGGCCGTCCCCAGCTGGCGGGCGTTGGCCAGGCATTTGGCCGACCGGGCCCGGTGGCGCGCCTGCGCGAACACGGGGAAAAGAATGGCTGCCAGGATGGCGATGATGGCAATGACCACCAGCAGCTCGATGAGGGTGAAACCCCGGGTCTTCCTGTAACCTGACATCTTCGTGTGCCTCCTGGTTGCCCGGTCTAACGGGAGTGGCACGGGAGCGGAGAATCGCAACCTGTCTCTTTCAGGGTATCGGACACTGGCGCGTAAGTCAAGAGATTCCGGGCCGGAAACTGCGGCCCCGCCGCGCCCCGTGTTCTTTTCGTGAAGAGTAGTACCAGAGTCCTCTTTTCGAGAGAGGCTGCGAAAGGCTATCATTGCAGTGAGGGCGGGTGAAAAGCGCGCCGCGGCGGCCTGCGCGCCTCGCCCGCCGGATCTTCGCCCGGGATACAACCGTCAGGCTTCGCGACAAAGGGGGATGCCGCTTCGCGCCCCTCCGGGGCATGGCGGTCTGCAAACGCAAAAGAGGTGCACTCTCGTGGGTGATGCGATCTCTGCTGAGTCCGCCACCACCTCCGGCGAGGTGAGGATCGGCGGCACAAAGACCGAGCCCGGCTTCTGCCGGGAGGTCGAACGCCTGAGCGGCCAGAAGCTGTCCGCCTGTTATCAGTGCGGCGAATGCACGGCGGGCTGTCCGGTTGCGTTCGCGATGGACCTGATGCCCAACCAGGTCACGCGGATGGCGCTCGCCGGGATGGTTGATGAGGTGCTCCAGAGCCGGTCCATCTGGCTGTGTGTCGGCTGTAATACGTGTGTCACCCGCTGCCCCCGCCTGGTGGACCTCCCGCGCGTGATGGACTCCGTCCGCCAGATCGCGACGCGCCGTGGCGTGCGTTGTCCGGAACCCGCCATCCGGGCGTTCCACGATACGTTTCTGCAGGGAGTGGAACGGGGCGGCCGTCTGCATGAGCTGGCTCTGGTGGCGGCCCTGAAGCTGAAGACAGGCCGGCTGTTCCAGGATGTGCCCGCCGGAATGGCCATGGTGGCAAAGGGCAAGCTTGCGATCCTGCCGGAGACCCCGGAGGGCAAAGCGGAGGTCCGGCGCATCTTCGAGGAGTGCAGACGGCGCGCCGGGGAGGGAGATGACCATGCAGGATAATCGCGCCTACGCCTACTACCCGGGATGCTCCCTTCACGCCACTGCGAAGGAGTATGACCTCTCGGCGCGGGCCGTCTGCGCGGCGCTGGGAGTGGAGCTGCGCGAGGTGCCCGGCTGGAACTGCTGCGGCGCCAGCAGCGCCCACGGCAGGGACCACCTGCTGAGCACAACTCTGGCCGCCCGGAATCTGGCCCTGGTCGAGGAGATGGGGTTGGAGGAGGTGGCAGTGCCCTGCGCGGCCTGCTTCAATCGCCTGGCTGTTGCCGGCCACGAGCTTCGCGAGGACGCTTCGCTGGCGGATGCGGTGCGCAACGTGCTGGAGCGCCCGCTGCAGGGCAGTGCGAAGGCGCGCGCCCTGCTGGACGTGGTGGCGCGGGATGTGGGAACGGAGCGGATCCGCGACGCCGTCAGGCGTCCTCTGGAAGGTTTGAAGGTGGCCTGCTACTACGGCTGCCTGCTGGTGCGTCCCCCGCGCGCCCTTGAGACGGATGAACGTGTGGAGGATCCGCAGTCGCTGGACGAGCTTGTCCGCGCCATGGGCGGGGAGCCGGTCGAGTGGCCTCACAAGACGGAGTGCTGCGGCGCAGCGCTGTCACTGACGCGCACCGACGTAGTGCGCAGGCTCAGCGCGGACATCCTGAAGATGGCCCGGGACTGTGGAGCAGATTGCATCGTCTGCGCCTGCCCTCTATGCATGACCAATCTGGACATGCGGCAAGGCGAGGCGCTGAAGGCGGCAGGGGAGCGCTTCCGGATACCGGTGCTCTACTTCACCGAATTGATGGCGCTGGCGATGGGGATCCCGGACGCGGAGCGATGGCTGAAGATGCATTTCGTGGACGCCTCTGCGGTGGCGCGCCGGGAAAGTGCGGCGGCTCAGAGCACGGAGGCACAGCAATGACTGCGGCCGATTCCCTTGTGACAGGAAACGCGGGGCGAGGATAGGAGCGGACGATGGCGCGAGTCGGCGTGTTTGTCTGCTGGTGCGGGTCGAACATCGCGAGAACGGTGGATGTGCAGCGGGTCGCCGAGGCGGCCGGACGCATCCCGGGAGTGGTGTTCGCCACGGACTACAAATATATGTGCTCCGAACCGGGGCAGACCATGGTGCAGGATGCCATCCGGGATCACCGGCTGGACCGCGTGGTGGTCGCTTCGTGCTCCCCTCGTCTGCACGAACCCACCTTCCAGCGCTGCATCTCCGAAGCGGGACTGAACCCGTATATGGTGGAGATGGCCAACATCCGCGAGCACTGCTCGTGGGTGCATCAGGATAAAGATGCGGCCACGGAGAAGGCCATAGACCTGGTCCGGATGGCTGTGGCCAAGGCCCGCCGGGACTTTCCGCTGTTCCGGAATGAGATCCCGATCACCAAACGGGCGCTGGTCATCGGAGGTGGAGTGGCCGGCATCCAGGCAGCTCTGGACATTGCCGACGCCGGCTACCCTGTCACGCTGGTGGAGCGCACACCCTCCATCGGCGGCAGGATGGCGCAGTACGACAAGACGTTCCCCACGCTGGACTGCGCCGCCTGCATCCTGACACCCAAGATGGTGGACTGCGCCTCGCACCCCAACATCACCATCCTGACCTATGCGGAGGTGGAGGAGGTCACCGGGTTCGTCGGGAATTTCAACGTCCGCATCCGCAAGAAGGCGCGCGGTGTGGATATGGAGAAGTGCACCGGCTGCGGCGTCTGCTACAGCAAGTGCCCCGTCAAGGTGCCCAATGAGTTCGAAGAGGGGATGGGCGAGCGCCGCGCTATCTACGTGCCGTTCCCCCAGGCAGTCCCGAACGTCCCGGTCATAGACCGCGAGCATTGCCGCCTGAACAACGATCTGAAATGCGGGGTCTGTCAGAAGCTCTGCCCCACGGGGGCTATCGCATACGATCAGCAGGATGAGGTGGTCACCGAACAGTTCGGCGCCATCGTGGTGGCCACCGGGTTCCGGATGTGGGACCACTCGCAGATCGGCGAATACGGCTACGGAAGCATCCCGGACGTGATCTCGGGATTGCAGTTCGAGCGGCTGATGAACGCCTCGGGACCAACGGAAGGAAAGATCGTCCGGCCATCTGACCACAAACCGCCGAAGACCGTCGTGTTCGTCGCGTGCGTCGGCAGCCGCAGTGAGAATCACGGCCACGAGTACTGCAGCAAGGTGTGCTGCATGTACACCGCCAAGCACGCCCTGCTGCTGAAGGAGAAGTACCCGGACACGCAGTCCTACGTGTTCTATATGGACATCCGCGCCAACGGGAAGGGCTACGAAGAGTTCGTGCGCCGCACCATCGAGGAGTATGGCGCGAACTACATCCGGGGGCGCGTCTCCCGCATCTACCGCCACGGGGACAAGGTGGTGGTGAAGGGTGCGGACACTCTGCTGGGACGGCCGGTGGAGATCGAGGCCGATATGGTGGTACTGGCCACCGCCATGGAGCCTCAGGACGATGCGAAGGATCTGGCGCGCAAACTTGGCATCTCCACCGACCAGCACAACTGGTTCTCGGAGGCGCACCCGAAATTGAAGCCGGTGGAGGTGCTGTCCTCGGGCATCTTCCTGGCGGGGGCGTGCCAGTATCCCAAGGACATCCCGGACACTGTGGCGCAGGCCTCGGGAGCGGCATCCAAGGTGGCCGGACTGTTCTCAAAGCCGCATCTGCTCTCCGAGCCGATGATCGCCTCGGTGCGGGAAGAGGATTGCGCGGCGTGCGGGCAGTGCGTCCAGGTGTGCCCGTTCTCCGCCATCGAACTGGTGGAGCTGAACGGCAGGAACGGGGCGAGCAGGCGCGCAGCCCGTGTGAACGAGGGACTCTGCCACGGATGCGGCACGTGCGTGGCCGGATGCCGGGGCAGTTGCATAGACCTGCGAGGCTTCACGAACGCCCAGGTGCTGTCCGAGATAGACGCCCTGGCGCTGGCCTGAAAGGAGACTCACTTCCGTGGCGGAGACTCCAGAGGTTCTTGAGGGGACGGAGACGATGAACGGACAGGCGGCAGAGGGAACCTGGGAGCCAAAGATCCTAGGAATCCTGTGCAACTGGTGCTCCTATGCGGGTGCGGACCTGGCCGGGTCGGCGCGGCTGCAGCATCCACCGAATGTGCGCATCGTCCGCGTCCCGTGCAGCGGTCGCGTGGACCCGCAGTTTGTGCTGAAAGGGTTCATGCGGGGCTTCGACGGGGTGCTGGTGAGCGGATGCCACCCGGGCGACTGTCACTACGCCAAGGGGAACTATTACGCCCGCCGCAGACTGACCCTGCTGACCCGGTTCCTGGAGACAATGGGCATCCCGCGCGAGCGTTTCCAGTTCCAGTGGGTGTCCGCATCCGAAGGAGCTCGATGGGCGGAAAGCGTGAGGGAGATGACGGAGCGCATCCGCAAGCTGGGACCGTTCCAGGGAGTGGGC
>JBBFLP010000179.1:5321-6962 GCA_037478975.1 Armatimonadota bacterium | reverse complement strand
GGACTCTCCTCAACCTTATTATTGGGAGGCCCGGCCGCCGCTCTATACCAATCGGCGAAGAACCGGTATTTCTGACGGGGAAGGCGGACACGCCCCGCGGCGACCTCCCGGGCTGGCCGCACAGACGCCGGAGAACGCCTCCGCGGCCAGTCAACCGGGTCCATTATCGGCGCAGGGAAGGCCTGTGCTGGAGGTGGATCAGAGGAGCGGAAGGGTAGGCTGGTGGCGCCGCCCGCCGACGATGGTGAACTCGGGCCGCAGCTGCAGAATGTCCTCCTGCGAGAGATCGAACGGATTCTCCGGGTACACCACCAGATCGGCCAGCTTGCCTTCCTCGATGGAACCGCGATCATTCTCCTGATGCCCGGCGAACGCGCTGCCCAGAGTGTAGGCCCGCATGGTCTCGAACGGAGTCAGCGCCTCCTCGCGCGAGTGCTCATCGCGCACCCACGCACGGTAGATCAGCTCATAGGGGTCCAGACGCTCCACGTAACAATCGCTGGACATGGCCAGCGGCACTCCAGCGCGCAGCATCGTCTTGAAGGGATAGGACCACCGGTAACGCTCCGCTCCCACACGCTGACGTGTCCAGAAGTCCGTGATGACAAACTGAGGCTGCACGGCTGCCGGAATGGTGTAGTGCGCCATCTTCACCAGCGCCCTCTGGGTCATCTGGGATGCGTGCTCGATGCGATGGCGCAGACGGTTGTTCTGGTGGGCGCAGGCGGACTCGATGGCATTGACGGTCATATCCACCCCCCGATCGCCGATGGCGTGCGTGGCCGTCTGGAATCCGTGCGACTGGGCGTGCTTGATCATATCGGTCAGCTCGGCCTGTTCGATCAGCATCATCCCCCGGTTTCCCGGGTCGTCCGCATAATCTTCCCACAGGGCGGCCGTGCGCGCGCCCAGAGCCCCGTCCGCGAAGATCTTGGCCGCCCCAATAGTCACCCAGGCATCGCCGGAGCCTGTCTGGAAGCCGCGGTCCACCATCTCTTCCAGAAGGCTGTAGCTGAACATCACGTAGAACCGTATGGGAAGCAGTCTCCGGCTGTGCAAAGCGAACAGCCGGTCTATCTGACGGACGTCCGTGATCAGGCAATGAACTCCCGTGATGCCCAGCGAAGCCGCCAGATCACCGGACTGCAGGATGGCGCGGTCTATCTCCGCCTCCGTCGCGGCCGGAACCCCGGCCATCAGTAGTCCGACATCATCCTCCGTGACCAGCCCCGTGCGGCGGGCTTCCTCCGGTAGATCCGCGCGGCAGAGCTCCAGCGCACGTGTGTTCCCAACCGCCGCGTGACCGCAGAGCCTGCGGATGACCACCGGCCGGTCCCGCGAGACCTCGTCCAGATCCTGCCGGGTGGGAAAGGAGCGGGTTTCGAGAAGCTCGTGGTCGAAACCGTGTCCCAGAACCCACTCCAGCGGACTGCCGGACTGCTGAAGCCGCGCCATATGATCTTTCAGCCTCTGCTGCAGCTCCGCCAGCGACCGGCAGCCGGAGAGATCAGCCATCCGCTGCAGGGTCAACCCGTAATCTATGAGATGCACGTGCGCATCCACCAGTCCCGGGGTGACGTGCGCGCCCTCCAGGTCCACCACTTCCGGAAAGTCTCCCGCCATGTTGCGGACATAGCGCTC
>JBBFLP010000179.1:0-5221 GCA_037478975.1 Armatimonadota bacterium | reverse complement strand
GGCGTCCTGATCGCAGTCCACGCGCACATCCTTCACGAACTGGAAATGCCCGCTCGTCTCGCCTTTCACCCAGTATTTCTGACGGCTCCGGCTGAAGAAGCAGACCTTGCCTTCAGTCAGGGTGCGCCTGAGCGCCTCGCGGTCCATATAGCCGACCATCAGCACCTGGCCGTTTGCGGCGTCCTGAACAACGGCGCAAACCAGCCCGGCGTCATCGGTCTTCAGAATGTCGAACAGATTCTCCTGCGGCATCGTCTCCTCGCGTCTCAATACCGGCCGGCTTCTCAGGAGATGGCCTGCCGGTACGTCCAGTCTACCAGCAGACGTATCTCCACGGCCTGCACCGCTTCCAGCGCCTGCTCCTGCCCCGGGTTGCCCTTCTCTTTTGCGCGCTCCACCAGCGCAATGAACGCCATCGGGTTCCACGCGGCCCAGGTCTCTATCTCCTCCCTGAGTGCCTTGGCCTCCGGCGTTCCCACAGCGCCTAGCGCCTCCAGCGCCCCGCTGTAGATCTCCGGGAACACGGGATGATTCCCCACGCGCCCGAACCAGTACCGGGCATTCGGGTAGTCCGGTTCCCTGCGATGCATAATGCCGTGCCAGAAGCTGCCCGTTGTGTTCGGTATCTCCTGGCTCAGGCGGTGAGACTCCTCCAGACAGTCCGCCCAGAGCAGCAGCCCCGCCACAGTGGCCCCCGCGAACTCGGGCCGGCGGATCTCATCCCGCGTCAGATCCTGCGGGTTCATCTGCATCAGCTCCCGGCCCACTTCCTCGTCCCGGTTGAACGGGGGCCAGAGGCGGGGATTGCCCCGCGCTTCCAGCCGTTTCTTTATCCGGTCGAATATCTCATCAGGCATATTCCGCTCCTTCACGCGCCCCTGCGGACCGCTGCAGCGTGAATGCCGCGGCCAGCGCCCCGGCCATCGCCGCGAACATCCCGGGCAACAGCAGGAACGCCTGCTTCTGCCCGGCAGCCGCTGCCGCCAGCCCCAGCACGCCCGGCCCCGCCGCTGCGCCCACAGCGCCTGCTCCGATGATCCACGGGTAGGCAAGCGCCTGCCGCGGGCCGTACACCTCTCCGGCATAGGACACTATGGTCGGCCACACCGCGGCGAATGTCAACCCCGTTACGCCCGCGGCCGCCAGCGCCGCCTGCGGAGAACCCAGGGCCAGAAACACCACCAGCGCCACCACTCCGCCTGCGGAAGAGACTTTCAGGATCCCGGTGTCACCCAGTCTGCGCCCGGCCAGCCCGGCGCTCATCCGCCCCAGGATCACTCCTGTCCAGAATACCCCGTTCGAGGCGGCGGCAAGCGGCTCCGTGGACTTCAGGACTGTCAGGAAGTATGTCGGCAGCCAGTAGCAGATGCCTACTTCCGCCGCCACATAAAGTCCCATGGCCGCGGACATCGCAAGGCAGAACCCGTCCGGCACGAACGCAGGCTGCGCCCGGAGGGTGGAAGGCGCTCCAAGACGGTGCGTCCTGCTGCGGAGGGACTGGATCGCCGCCGCCGAGCATAGCACCGCCGCGGTGACGAATGCGATCCTCCACTCCGCGCCGGCGCGGATAAGCGCCGCCACGCCAAGCGGGGTGCCGATGGCTCCGGCCGCAAACGCCACATGCGCCAGATTGAGCACTCTGGTCCGGTCACGGCCCTCGAACAGCTCGCCCAGAAGCGCGGAGGAGGTCATCTCCACCAGCGCCCCTCCCACGCCCAGCAACACAGCAGCGGCCGCCAGCGCGGCGAAGTCGCCCGCAGCCGCCGCCAGAACGCATCCGGCGCCCATCCCCCAGCATCCCGCCATCACCAGCCACCCTCTCGGGAAGACACGGCAAAGGCGGCCGGAGACCGCCACGGTAGCCAGGAACGGCACGAAGATGCACGCGCTGAGCTGTCCTGCCTGAGCCGTGGTCATGCCCAGGTCTGGTTTGATCTTCACCAGCGCGGGCGGTACCACGGACATGCCCACGGAGAACACCAGAAGAGCCATCGAGACCGACCAGGCGGCCTGCCGCGCATCCTCTTTTCCTGCGGCAGCCACAGTCCCCGCAGGCGGAATGCCGGCCTCCGGCGCGACGTCCGCAGGAGCGCCCGCGGGCTCTTCAGGTCTCCCGCTCTCCGGGTTCACTTCCGGCCCATCGCGGTCAGACGTCCACCGAACGTGCTGACGAACGCCGCCGAACCGTCCGAAGCGACGGAAGACATAACAAACAGTCCCGGCGACGCCTGATATCGCCAGAGGATCTCCCCGTAGCGCGCCGAGACAGCGGACACCGTCCCGCCCGCCGAGCAAACGTAGACCACGCCGCTCTTCTCCACCGGAGCCGCCGGAACGGCGTTCAGACCCGCGTCCACAGACCAGAGCACGTTGCCGTCCGTATCCATCTTCACCAGTTCCCCGGTGACCTGGCGCAGATAGATGAACTTGCTGTCTTCGGATACGCCAGTTGCGGCCACCCCTTCGCGGGAGCTGAGCACTTTCCCGGTCAGAGCGTCGTAGACGGTCAGCATGTACTTCCGGTCCGCGATGAACAGCTTCCCACCGGCCAGATGGGGCGTGGCGTCGCCGGCGCTGTAATAGCGCTTGGCGGCCGTGGCCGTGCGGCTGCCCTCGCAGAGCTCCTTCCAGATGAGTTTCCCGGTCCTGGCATCCACGCAGCGGACATACTGATCCCACGCCCCGTACCAGACTCTCTCCCCGTCGGTGACGGGCTTGGACTCGATGCTGTATTCCGCGTCGCGGTTCGTCCAGAGACGTCTGCCGGTCCGCACGTCCAGAGCGTGCATCGCCCCGCTCAGATCGCCGAAGACCACCGCCTGACCGGCCAGCACGGGAGAGGAATACACAGCCG
Organism: Armatimonadota bacterium; assembly: GCA_037478975.1. Classification (GTDB taxonomy): domain Bacteria; phylum Armatimonadota; class UBA5829; order DSUL01; family DSUL01; genus CALCJH01. Next base: position 2,367 of record JBBFLP010000179.1, on the reverse strand, counting down.
CCTCCGCCCGGTAGCTCCAGAGCCGCGTGCCGTCCTTCACAGAGTAGGCGGCCACCAGCCCCTCGCCGTTGCCTACAATCACGCGGTCACCCGTGACCAGCGGCTCGGTCAGGATCTCTGCCCCGGTCTTCACTGTCCAGATCCCGGCTCCCGTGGCTGCATCCACGCAGCGAAGCGTCCCGGTGTTGTCTCCCAGATACACCCTGCCACCCGCGACCGCGGGTGTGCACTTGCTGGCCGCCCCGAGGTAAAGGCTCCATAGGACACGCCCGCCTGAAGGATTCCGGGGAGCCGCCACCGTCACGGAGGCGCTGCGGGTGTACTCCCTGTCTCCGGCCTTGTAGCTGATCCTCAGATAGTGTTCGCCGGGCAGCAGATCGCGCGTGCTCTGGCGGGCGGTCGCGCGGAAGATGTCACCGTCCTTCACCAGGGCCACGGGCACGGTGATGCGGTCATTCATGGTCAGGCTGGCCTGCTCCACACCGTCCAGGCCGCGGAGCGTGGATTCCACTGCAATGCGCTCATCTTCCAGCCCGTCTTCGTCCCGGAACGTCTCCGTGTGAACATCCAGGGTTATCTCAGGGTAGCCGGAGCGCGCCGGGATGGGCTTCTCCAGGCGGGCTTCCATCGGAGCGGGCTGGTCCGCGCGCCGGTAGGCCACACGCAGCACCCCGTCCTGCACGGAGACATACGTCAGACCCGCGTTGGCGCCGAAGGTGGTGCCGCCTATCACCTCGTCCAATCCGGCGGAGACGCGAGCCACCGTCCCGTGCGAGTGCCCGGTCATCACCAGCACCACGTTGTAAGGCCGCAGCTCGTCCAGCACCCGGTGCCAGTCATAAGGACTGCAGAACTCGGAGCCACCGATCGGGTGATGAAAGTATACAAAGACAGGCGTCTCAGGCGAGACCTTCTTCAGATCCTCCCGCAGCCAGACGATCTGATCCTCCCCGAACGACGGCCGGGGATCCTGGATGGTGGCCGACATCAGGCAGATGAAGTGGCAACCGTGGGCGTCGAACGAGTAATAAGCCCCCTGGCCGATTCCCCGGAGCTGCTTCAGGAGGGAATACCAGGTATTGTCGTGGTTCCCCAGGGCGTGATAGACCTTCAACCCGGACGGTTTCCAGTAATCCAGATACTCCTCCCACCAGCCGTTCCCGCCGCCGAACTCGGTGAGGTCGCCGGTGGCTATGGCGAAGGAGGGCGCGGGAACTTTGATACCGTATGCTGCCAGGTCCACCTCGCCCTGACCCGCCGGAAGCCCCAGAACTTCGCGGCTCTGGGGCATCGGCGTGTGAATGTCCGTGGCCTGGATGAACGTGAAGTCCTCGACAGCCGACGCACGCGGGTGCGCTCCAGCGGCAAGAAGGATGGCGGTCGAAACAAGAAGGACAAGTCGGAGAAGGAGGGCAGGTCTTTTCATCTCGGCTCCCTGGCGTTCCGGTCAATGGGGAGAGGCAGTCTCTCCCGCTGATTCGCCGGGAGGCATTCTACCTCAAAAACGCCGCCGGGAAAGAGGAGTCGGGATCAGGACTCTCAGGATTGAGCACCCTCCTGGCTGAGGATCTCGGCCAAGCGCTTCTCACGGTAGTCCCAGATCTGGCGCAGCTGCCGGGCTACGAACAGTCTTCGCGCGATCTCGCCCAGAATGCCATATCCGATCTGGTATTCCACACGGTCCCGCATCAGGGTGCCGCCGTCCACCACCTCGAATGTATGCTCATGACGCCAGAGCTTGTAGGGCCCCTGCTGCTGCACATCCACAAACCGGTGCGGCGGGTCGTACTCCGCGATGAGCGTGCGCCAGTATACGGGGAACCCGTTGATGCGCAGGTTGTACTCGATGATAGCGCCGCGCTTCATCTCGATGGGGGTCTTCGTGATGAGGCGGAACTTCAGCCAGGGTGGAGTGATGGCCTCCAGATTCTCCGCGCGAGAGAAGAAGGCGAATGTGCGCTCCAGCGGGAGGGGAATTAGCTGCTCCCGTTCCAGAATGTGCACCGCCCGGCGTTTTGGACCTGTGCTTCCCGTCATCGCCGTGTCCTCCTCCCTGCCGACTCGGCCGCCGGAGATTCCATCTGACCCGCGCTTTCGACGGAAAGGCGGCCTGCTCCTTCCCGGTGGGCCCTTGGTCCTGTCACTGAAGGTTCACCTCCAGAGATGCCGCCGCTCCCGGCTCGCCCCCGGGCGAGCGCAGCGCCGCTGTCAGCCGCAGCCGCGCGCCGGGTTGCACACTGAGATGCAGCGGCCCCGTCTCCAGCGCACCCTGTCTCATCTCGGGCGCAGAGAAGACCAGAGTATCACTGATGCGGATGTCCCGCACCGGGTACTGTTTTCCCTCCACTGTCCGGAACATCTCCAGCG
>JBBFLP010000178.1:0-6969 GCA_037478975.1 Armatimonadota bacterium | reverse complement strand
ATGAAGCTCGCGACGCCGTATGTCGGCGACTACCGCGATCCGATGAACGCCAACCTGCAGCTGGCCAACCAGACCGGGACCTCCATCGCCATCAAGATCGGCTCCGGGCAGGTTGTGGACAGCCGCTACGGGCCGTGGTGGCACGATCAGTCCAGTGTCTGGGCTTATGTAGACAAGCTGGTCATCGGCATTGACGGCGTGGACTACGAATACGACTTCGAGAGCGCGCCGCTGCCGGTGGTGACCATCAACAACAAGGCAGCTCGTGACCCCATCATGAACCAGGCCCGGAACAACTTCCGGTTCACCGTGTTCGGTAAGGTGGACTTCAACGAGTTCTTCACGGGCGATCAGTTCACTGTGGACGACGGGTCTGGACGTCCGATACTGGTAAAGGCTCCGGCTCACTCCGTGAACCCGTTCGATTATGTGAAGGCCACGGGAGCCCTGAACCCGGCCACCAACCCGCCTACGCTGGAGAGCCGGTGGGATCTGGTGGAGACGCTGGCGGGAATCGGCGAGTACTGAGAGGTCTCGTTTCCGCCATCTGACGCATTCGAACCCGGCCGCGGCCGGGCGGCAGGAAGGAACCGGCCGTTTTACGGCATAATTCAGCCAGAGACGACGGAATCTTCCAGATGCCACCCGGCCGGGCCGGAAACAGGAGGGTGACCGGAAGCAGCCGCTCCGCTTCCGGCAGGTGGGCTTGGTATCCCGGAGCCCCGGTCCGGGATTCGATCTGCCAGGGCTTATGGCACGATGGGCTCTGACAGGATAAGATACAGGTGGAAGGATAATAGTATCAATGAAGCAGATCGAACCTGTCAGACGGGTCAACCTCACCACGAGGGTGATGGAGAGTATCAAGGATTACATCTCGTCCAATAACCTCGGACCGGGTGACCGCCTTCCTTCCGAGAAGGTCCTGACTTCCAGCCTGAACGTGAGCCGCAACATCCTGCGGGAGGCTCTGAAGTCGCTCGAAGCCGTGGGGCTGATCGAGATCAAGGTCGGGGACGGGATGTATGTCTCCTCGTTCGATTACTCGAACGTGGTGGACCATATCTCCTTTGCTATCCTGCGCAACGACCCGGAGATGGCCCATTTCATCCAGGCCCGTCTCATCATCGAGGTGGGGCTGATGGATCTGGTGGTCCGCAACCTGGACGAGGTCAGCCTGCTGCAGCTGGAGGAGTGCAACCGGCGCATCAGTGAGGCGGCCACAGCGGAGGAGTTCGCAGAGCTGGACCTGGATTTCCACAGGCAGCTGCTGGAGATTGCCGACAACCCCATTCTCAGTGAGTTCGGCGCGTTTCTGGGCCGGTTCTTCCTGCGGGGGCAGAAGCTGGTAGGGATGGAAGCCCGGGACCGGACGGCGGAAGGGCATCGTGAGCTGCTCGCCGCATTGCGCGCGCGTGATGTGAATGCCGCGAAGGACGTGATGCGGCGCCACATCCACACCTGGGACCCGCAACTGGAAGAGCACAGGGATAAGGAGCATCCTTCCGGCGGGAACGGGGGGTCTGCTTCGTAGCCTGAGGGCTTTCGCTCAAGTATTTTGACCGACAAAGCGCCGGCGGTATAAGGCGCCCACTCATGGCAAGGCGGGCGGGTTTCCCGGGTGGGCCGCGCGGCGGGGGGAGGTAACCGAGACGTCCATGCATATGAGACCGAGCCGCGTGCTGGCCAAACTGCGCGCGGGGGAGGTCGCCAGTTGCTTCAAACTAAACTCCAGCTGCGCCCGTCTGGCGGAGCTGGTGGGGGTGTTCGGGTTTGACTGCATCTGGAGCGACCTGGAGCATACCGCCAACGACTGGGATATCGTTGAGAAGCAGATCTGGGCGGCCAAGACCCAGAACACCGATGTGCTGGTGCGGGTGACCCGGGGCGCTTACAGCGATTACATCCGGCCCCTGGAGCTGGACGCGGCCGGCATTATGGTGCCGCACATCCGGAGCGTGGAGGATGCGCGCGAGGTGGTGCGGATGACCCGCTTCCATCCTCTGGGCCGCCGGCCGCTGGACGGCGGAAACGCAGACGGCATCTACTGCAATGTGGACCTTGCGGACTACATCCGCGAGTCCAACGAGCAGCGCTTCGTGGCTGTTCAGATCGAGGATCCCGAGCCGTTGGCGGACCTTGACGCCATTGCGTCTCTAGAAGGAATTGACATCCTTTTCTTCGGGCCGGCCGACTTCAGTCACGGGCTGGGAGTGCCCGGAGACTTCGATCATCCCCGCGTGCTGGAAGCGCGCCGCCGTGTGGCGCAGGCGGCCCGGGAGCACGGCAAGTTCGCGGGCACCGTGGCGAATCTGGACAACGTGGAAGAGCTGGTGGATCTGGGCTACACCTTCCTGAACATCGGCGCGGATGTCCTGGGACTGAACAGCTACTGCCAGAATCTGATCCGGGAGTTCCAGAAGAGGGTTTCCGGCGCGGCTCTCTCGAATCTACTCCTGTAGTATGCGGAAAGCGAGGACGGGGCTCCTTGCGATGCCGCCCGTGGGAAAGGAGGCCGGGCGATGAGCGCGCGCATTCTGGTCGTGGGCGCCGGCAGCATCGGGCTGAAGCAGGTCCGGGCGTTTTCTACCGCCGACCCCTCCACCTCCATCGCTGTAATAGACGCCGACGAGCGCCGTCTGGCTCTGGCGCGTGAGCACGGAGCGCAGACGCTGGAGACCTCGTGGGAAGATACGGATCTCAGCCAGTTCGACGGTGTGGTCATCTGCGTTCCGTCTCACCTGCACGTTCCCTTCCTGATGCGCTGTCTCCGGGAAGGTGTGCCTGTGCTCTGCGAAAAGCCTCTCGCTGCCAGCTGGGACGGCGTGCCGGAGCTCCTGTCAGAAGCGGAGAAGCATCCCGGTGCCATCGCGGGCATCGCGTATGTGCGCCGGTATCATCCCGCGCATGAGTATGCCCACGAGCTGGTCCACTCTGGCCAGATGGGGCCGGTTCTCAGCGTGCGGGTATGCGCGGGGCAGCCGTTCGCGGCCTACCGTCCCGACTATCGCGACATCTACTATGCTTCGCGGGAGAAAGGCGGGGGGTGCACCCTCGATTTTGCCAGTCATTTTCTGGACCTGATCCAGTGGTACGGCGGCCCCATCCGCACCCTGCGGGGCTTCGCCCGGCATCTGGCGCTTGCCGGCGTGGACGTGGATGACACCGTAGCAGTCTGCTTCGACTTCCAGGATTCTCCCGCAATCGGGGTGCTGCACGTCAATCAGTACCAGCCGGTCAACGAGAACGTCTATGACTTCTCCGGGCCGGAGGCATCCGTCAGGATCCGGGAACCGGGCTTCGAGTGCGAGGTGTGGAGGAAGGGCGCTTCCTCGTGGGAGCACGTCCATCTGTACGGGGCGGACTACGCGGAAGCGCTCCGCAGGCAGGCTGCGGCGTTTCTGGCGGCGATCGGCGGTGGTCCCTCGATGCGCACGGGAATCGGCGATGCGGCGCACACACTGCGGCTCTGCCTGGACCTTCTGGAGGCGCAGGAGGAGACAAGCAGAGCCTGAGGCCATGACAGGAGTACGTTCTTGACAGCGGCACAGACGCACGGAGGGCTGACCGCCTGGGACTACGGGGTGGTGGCCCTTTATTTTGCGGCGGTGATGCTGGTGGGCTGGTATTATTCCCGCCGCCAGACCGACCTGGGCGAGTATTTCCTGGGTGGGCGGACGCAGAACTGGATCGCGGTGGGCCTCTCCGTGATGGCCACGCTGGTCAGCACCATCACCTATCTGACCACACCCGGCGAGATCATCAAGAACGGCCCCGGCGTGCTGTGGAGCGCTCTCTCCATCTGGCTGGCCTACCCCATCATCGGGTATCTCATCATCCCCCGGATTATGGCTGCGCCCATCGTGTCCGGCTATGAGCTGCTGGAGCGTCAGTTCGGCCGTGGCATCCGGCGGGCGGCGGCGCTGCTGTTTGTGCTGACCCGGCTCTCCTGGCTGGGGCTTGTGGTCTTTACGTGCAGCGTGGCGCTATCGGCGATGACCGGCATTCCGGTCCCTGTGCTCCTGGTGGTGGTCGGGGCGGTGACGACCGCCTACACCACGATGGGCGGGTTCCGGGCGGTGGTGGTGACAGACGTCATGCAGGCGCTCATCCTTTTCGGGGGAACGCTGGCGGTGGTGTGCTATGTGATGTGGCATTTCGGGAGCGTCACCGCCTGGTGGCCGGACCTGCAGAACCTGGACCTGGGCTGGAAGCCCACACCGGTCTTCCCCACCAGCCTTTCGCAGCGCATCACGGTCTTCGGGATCGTGCTCCATCAGTTCATCTGGTGGATCGCCGCTTCCAGCTCGGATCAGTTGACCATCCAGCGCTACCTGAGCACGCGCGACGCGGCGAGCGCCCGGCGCAGCTTCCTGACCAATGCGGTGGCGGGTCTTTTCCTGGGGATATCGCTTGCGCTGGTGGGATTCGCACTGCTCGGCTTCTTCACTCACAACCCTCAGCTCATTCCGCCGGCGGAAGGTCCGGGAGGACTGGGGCTGAGCGCGGCTGTGGCGGAGGAGGCCCGGAAGCTGGGCGGTCTGGAAGGGCGGCTATATGTGCTGACCCACGGAGCGGACAAGCTGTTCCCCTGGTTCATCGCTCACGTTCTGCCGCCGGTGGTCTCCGGTCTGTTGCTGGCGGCGCTGTTCTCCGCGGCGATGTCCAGCGTCTCCTCAGGGGTGAACTCCGTGACCACCGTGCTGATGGTGGATTTCCCGGAGCGCTTCGCGAAGGTCGCCACCACCGAGGGCACCGTCAGCCGCGCACGCAGTATCGGCATCGCGGTTGGCACGCTGGCCATTCTGGTGGCCTTCGTTCAGCAGTACATCAAGGGCAACTTCATGGAGGTCGCTCAGAAGGTCAACCTGTTCTTCATCGCTCCGGTGGCCGCGCTGTTCCTTATGGCGTTCTATATGAAGCGCTCGAACGCGGCGGGCGCCTGGGCGGCGGTGATCTCAGGGTTCCTGGTGGGCGTGGTGGTGTCGTATTACTCGGAGATCGTCAAGGCGCTGACCGGACGGGATGCATACATCAGCTTCACTTACATCCTGCCCTTCTCGCTGGGGGTCAGCCTGCTGGTGGGCTATCTCTTAAGCCTGCCATTCGCGCCGGGCGGAGGGAGCCAGGAAGCCAGAAAACCTGCCGAGTCCGTTTCTGTCCGGACTTCCTGAGCGCGGGCGGCTCGCCTTCGTACCCCGATAGGCGGCCGTTTGCTAAAGAGGGAAATGGGGCGCGCGAACGCCTGGCTGCCCCGGTGTGTGGCCGGGGCAACCCACCGCGGTCAGTAGTCCTTCGGAACGGCTCCGAAACCCACTTCCCGGTACCGCGCGTGCCCATCGCCGTGGATGTAGATGCTGCCTTCTCTGTGGGGCTTGAGCGGCAGATCCATGCCCGGCATCCGGGAATCCGGCCAGTTCAGCACGGTGCAATACCACATGACCCGCTGGGATAGACTCTTGCCGTTCAGCCCGTCCAATTCGGTGATGGTGCGTGGACGGTCGTTCACCGCATCCCACCAGCCGGCGTCGAAACCCACGCTGACCGCGACATCGTGCTGGCAGTTGGGCGCCCAGTTTTGCAGGTAGCCGAAGGCGTAGCGCTTGCCGTAATACTGGCCGTTCCCCTTGCTGGGACAGATCCAGATCTTCTCGTCCTTGACATAACGCGAAAAGCCGGGATGCACGCGGAAGGACCAGGGCTTGGATGTGAACTGGATTTTGGGCCCGCCTTTCGGGCTCTCATAGATGCCCAGCGGAATCCCTTCCGGCGCGTAGTTGGGCATCCGTCCGTTGTAGTCGTCCACGTACATCATCGTGGCCAGCCCGAGTTGCTTCCCGTGGGACAGACACGCTGACATCCTCGCCCGCTCGCGCGCCTGGGCGAACACCGGGAACAGGATGGCGGCCAGGACGGCGATGATGGCGATGACCACCAGCAGTTCGATCAGGGTGAAGCCTTTGCTCTTTCCTGTCATGCCGTGATTCCCGTCTGTGGTGGCTGTTGTCAGCCGGCCTGTGGGCCACCATCTGATCCGTAGCCGGCGTTTTTCCCGGTTGATGCCGCTTCGCCTGACGTCGGGGGTGCCCCGTCCTATTATACTACCATTTCGCGGCTAGGCGGAGCTCTGCTTCTGCAGTTCGCATGCGACAGTTCTCGGCGGAAAGGTGCCTGAAAGGGGGAAGTCGTGTCCGTGAGGCTGGTGTCAGACGTCACACACGGGGGGGTTCAGCTAGGCACCCCGGAGACCGGCGGGGTTTGTTCAGGAGCGCAGGTCAGGGTGATGCTTCATCCTGACCTGCGCAGGCCTTTGGATCAGGGCAGAAAAAAGGGAGGCGGGGACGGTCGTGAGGCCGCCCCCGCCGGGTGCGTGTCTGCGGAACAAGTCGGGAAACTAATAATCTTTCGGAACGGCTCCGTCGGCCACTTCCCGGTAGCGGGCGTGCCCGTCGCCGTGGACGTAGATGCTGCCCTCCCTGTGCGGCTTGAGCGGCAGATCCATGCCCGGCATCCGGGAGTCCGGCCAGTTCAGCACCACGCAGTACCACATCACCCGCTGCGACAGACCGCGGCCGTTCAGTCCATCCAACTCGGTGATGGTGCGTGGACGGTCGTTCACCGGATCCCACCATCCGGTGTCGAACCCCACGCTTACGGCAACGTCATGCTGGCAGTTAGGGATCCAGGTCTGCAGGTAACCGAACGCGTAGCGCTTGCCGTAATACTGTCCGTTTCCCCTGCTGGGGCAGATCCAGATCTTGTCGTCCTTGACGTACCTAGAGAAGCCTGGATGTACGCGGAATGACCAGCGTTTGGAGGTGAACTGAACCTTCGCCCCACCTTTCGGGCTCTCATACACCCCGAGCGGCACTCCTTCCGGCGCGTAGTTGGGCATCCGTCCGTTGTAGTCGTCTACGTACATCATCGTGGCGAGTCCGAGCTGCTTTCCGTGGGACAGGCAGGCTGACA
>JBBFLP010000177.1:0-7013 GCA_037478975.1 Armatimonadota bacterium | reverse complement strand
ATCTGCACCGGGCGGTGCAGGAGGCGGCCACGGCAGCGGAGTTCCGGCTGGACCGCGTGATGGCGCGCTTCAATCTGGAAGATGCCGCGGACAGGGCAAGGATGCTCGCGGAGGCGGTGGGAGTCCTGGGGCGCGTCCAGAACTCGTTCGAAAGGGACCGGCTGATCCGCAAGCTGGCGGTTTACCATCCGTCGTTTGCTCAGGGATCGGATGTTGCGGAATCCCGGATCCGCAGGGAGGCGGACCGGGCGGCTCGGGGCGGCGCCGCTGGTTCCGTCTCGCGGCCGGGTGCGTTGTCCCGGCGGCGGGAGATGGTGGCGGACGTCCCGCGGCTGAGGGCGATCGAAAAGGCGGAGCAGACTCTGCTGCGCTGTCTGCTGGATGGCAGTGACGAGGCGGATCTCATCATGGAGCGCCTGCCGGTGGATAGCTTTGTGACGGAGCCTGCCAGGGAACTGGCGGCGGAAGTTTATGCCTGCAGAGAGCTGGGGGAGGATCCCGCCTCGGTCATCGTTCAGAGCCGCGAAGGGGGGAGCGCCGCCGCCAGGCTGGCGAGCGCGCTTCTGGTCACCGACGGGCCGCCGGCCGGACCGGCGGTCGTTCTGGACTGCATCGAGAGACTGGTGAGGGAAAGCAGAAGGGAAAGGCTTGCCAGGCTGAGAGAGAAGTTCAACCGCGGCGAGCTGAGCAAGGATAGCCCGGAATATCAGGAGTTCCTGTCCCTCCAGCGGGAGTGGCACGGGTAATTCTACCGGTTTCGCGGGCAGGCCCTGCTCAGAGGCCTTCTCGACCGCTTTCCGGCACACTTTGTGCACATGGACCGGTGTGGGGAGCATCGCGGACCGTGCTCCCGTCGGTTGCGATGGGGAAGTGACGAGTTGGTTCCGGATATACCGATCAGAGAATCCAGCGAGTTCCACGCATTGCTCGAGATGGGGCGGCAGAGCGGTCTGCTGACCTTCGACGAGATCACGGAAGTCCTCAGCCGCAATGAGGACGGTGATCCCGAGCAGATGATGGACGACATGCTCCTCGTGCTTGAGGAGGAGGGGATCCATGTCGTCAACAAACTGCCGGCCAGCAGACGCTCCTCGCACGGAGATTTTCACGATACCTCCAGCGTCACCGAGAAGGCGGATCAGGAGATCAGCCAGCTTGAGAGCAGCCACGTGGACGACAGCGTCCGGATGTGGCTGCGGGAGATCGGCAAGACGCGCTTGCTGACTCCGCAGGAGGAACGCGAGCTTGCCATCCGCATCGAGAAGAACGATGTGGAAGCCAAACTGGGGCTTATCGAGGCGAACCTGCGTCTGGTGGTGAGCATCGCCAAACGCTACAGCGGCCGGACTCTGGCGTTCCCGGACCTCATTCAGGAGGGCAATCTGGGCCTCATCCGGGCGGTGGAGAAGTTCGACTACCGCAAGGGCTACAAGTTCAGCACTTACGCCACCTGGTGGATCCGGCAGGCCATCACGCGGGCCATCGCCGATCAGGGACGCACCATCCGCCTGCCCGTGCACATGGTGGAGACCATCAACCGCCTGCACAAGGCTACCAACCAGCTGCTGCACGAGCTCGGGCGGGAGCCCACCATCGAAGAGCTTGCCGAAGAAGTGGGAATGACGCCGGACCGGGTTTCGGAGGTGCTGCGCGTCGCGCCGGAGCCTCTTTCACTGGAGACGCCGGTCGGCGAGGAGGATGAAAGCCATCTGGGTGACTTCGTGGAGGATCACGAGGCAACCTCGCCGGGAGAGGCGGCCAAGCAGGTCATCCTGCGGGAGAAGATCGAGGAGGCGCTCAACAATCTGACGGAGCGCGAGCGCGATGTTCTGAAGATGCGCTTCGGGCTGGATGACGGCTGCTCACGGACGCTGGAGGAGGTCGGGCGGCACTTCAAGGTCTCCCGCGAGCGCATCCGGCAGATCGAGGCGAAGGCTCTGAAGAAGCTGCGCAATCCTTCCCGTACCCGCAAGCTGCGCGAATATCTGGAAAGCTGACGCGCCTTGTCCGGCGCGCCGTAGCGGCGGACGGGCCCTGCATGTCATGCTGAAGCGTGAGGCGGGAGGCTGTTGATGGCATGCTCCCGCGGTCACCCGCGATGACAGGGACTCGGCCCGGGCGATTTTCTGGAACTGCTCTCCTGAGGGCCTGTCCGGCGATCCGGACAGGCCCTGCTCGCCTTTGCGGCATTTCAGGGACGGGAGGGTGACAGTGGCGGACGTTCGTGACCTGCTGCTCGCCCCGGATCTGAGCGAAGACCAGGTCCTTGCCCTGCTGGCCCCTTACGGATTCTCTTCTCCCCGGGCCATTGACGCGTGTCTCCAGAGGATGTGTCCGGAACCGGTCGCGCGGCTGGCTCTCGCGGAGCATCTGGACGCCTTTCTGCGGGCCGCCGCCCGGAGCGCCGACCCGGAGCAGTGCCTTCTGCAGATTGACCGCATCGCCGAGGCGGCCGGTCAGCGCGCCGCGGTCTATCACTCCCTGGGTTCCGACCCCGGGTGGCTGGAGACGGTGTGTACTGTCGCCGGATGCAGCCGCGCTCTCTCCGATGTGCTGGTCATCAACCCGGAGTATCTGGACATCCTGGCGGATGCGGAGTCCCTGGCCCGCGCGCGGTCGCCCGACGAAATGCGCCTGGAGGCTTCTCGCCTGACAGAGCTGTTCCGCAGCAAAGACGCCGCCCTGAACGCGCTGAGGCGCATGAGGCGCAGGGAGTACTTGCGCATCGGGGCGCGGGAGTTGACCGGGCTCGGCACGTTCGAGGAGGTGGTGGGAGAGATCTCGGACCTGGCCTGTGCCCTGACGGCAGAGACGCTGGCGGTATGCCACGAGAGCGTCCCCTATGACGGGGACGAGAAGCCGGACCGGTTCGCCGTCATCGCGTGGGGCAAGCTTGGCGCCCGCGAGCTGAACTACTCTTCGGATATAGACCTGGCGCTGGTCTGGGAGACCCCGGATTCGAACGAGGAGGCGCGGCATACGGCGTTTTACACCCGGCTTGCGCAGTCACTGGTGGATGCCCTCAGCCGGTTGACCGAGGAGGGACGGATGTACCGCGTGGACCTGCGCCTGCGGCCTTACGGGAGCGCCGGTCCCATCGGATGCTCGCTGCAGCAGTTTCTCAACTACTACGAGAGCTGGAGCGAACCCTGGGAGCGGCAGGCGCTGATCAAAGCCCGGACCATTGCCGGACCGCCCGACCTGCGCGAGCGGGTGGACCGCTTCATCGCCGACTTTACTTTCTCCCGCCCGCTGGATGCGGTTTCCATATCCAGCATCCTTGCCGTGAAGGAGCGTTCGGAAGACTTCCGGGGCCGCTCCGGGGCCATGGACAGGCAGGTGAAGCACGGATGGGGAGGCATACGGGACATAGAGTTCACGGTGCAACTGCTGCAGCTTATGGCGGGCGCCCGCCATCCGGAGGTGCGCGCCCCCGCCACACTGGACGCTCTGGACGGCCTGGAGCGCTGCGGGGTCATCAGCCCCCAGGAGCGTTCTGCGCTGGCGACGGCCTATGTGTTCCTGCGCCAGGTGGAGCACCGGATGCAGCTTGCGGAGGAATTGCCCCTTCAGACGGTGCCGGAGGATGCGGAAGGACAGCAGACCCTGGCGCTCCGCGCAGGCTACCGGGACGAGCCGGGACGCAGCGCCAGGGAGCAGTTCCTGGAGGAGTACTCGCACTGGACTCAGACCGTGCGGGAGATCCACCGCCGGGTCTTCCGGGAATTCGCGGCCGGAGAGAGCGGATCGCCGCCGGAGCTCGCGTCTCTGCTGGAGGATGACCACGAGGATACCGGCATCCTGCAAAGAGCGGGGTTCCGCGAGCCGGCGCGCGCGAAAGCCGCCCTGCGCCGCATCGCCGGGTTAGGGGCCGGGGAGAGGGTCTCTACGGAGCCGCAGCGCCGTTTCCTTCAAATGCTTCCGGAGCTTCTGGACAGCCTCTCAAGCTCTCCTGACCCGGATGCCGCCCTTGCGAACCTGGAGAAAATGGCGGAAGCCACCGGCTCGCCGCTCGGGTTCTTCCGGTCCATCGGCGGCACGCGGGGCACGATGGACGTGTTCGTTCGCCTGGCCGCCGCCAGCGAGTTTCTCTCCCAGACCCTGCAGCGCCACCCGGAATACATTGACATGCTGGCGTCTCCGGGAATGCTCGCTGCTCCCAGATCCATGCGGGATCTAGAGGCGGATCTGCTGCAGCGGGTCCGCTCCGAGACCACGGAAGAGGGCAGGTTGAACGCGCTGCGCCGCTTCCGCCTTCGCGAGTTCCTTCGCATCGGCGTGCGGGATGTGGCGGGTCTGGCCCGTGTGACATCCACCACACGGGAGATCAGCCTTCTGGCCGAGGCCTGCATCCGCGTAGCCCTGAGAATGGCCGTCGAGGAGCGGGAGGCCGCAGGCGGGCTGCCGGGACGCATTGCGGTGCTGGGGATGGGCAAGCTGGGGGGGCGGGAGCTGCACTATTCCTCCGATGTGGATCTGGTTTTCGTCTATCAGGAAGATGGCGCAAGGCCCGACGCCTTCCGGGAGTTCGAAAGGTGCGTGCGGCGCGTGCTGGACATCCTGGGCCGCCTGACCGAAGAGGGGCGGGGGTTCCAGGTGGACCTGCGCCTGCGCCCGGAGGGCAACGCCGGTCTGCTGGCGCGGTCACTGGAAGGATATCGGCGTTACCTGCAGGAGTCTCTGCAGGTGTGGGAGCGCCAGGCGCTGGTGCGCGCTCGGTATGTGGCCGGATATCAACCCCTTGCGCGGACCCTGCTGCGGGATATATCGGACGCGGTATGGAGTCGCGGCCTCACGGAAGCGGATCTGGAGGAGCTGCGGCATATCAAGCGCCGCATCGAGAACGAGAAGACCAACCGCTCCGGAGAGGTCATTGACCTGAAGCTGGGACCGGGTGGCATCCTGGACATCGAGTTCACCGTTCAGCTGCTGCAGCTCGTGCGCGGCGGAGATGTTCCGGGGGTGCGCCGGCCGAACACCCTTCAGGCGCTCGGGGCGCTGGCCCGATCCGGGGTGCTCCCTGCGGGGGAGGCCCGTGTTCTGCGAGAGGCGTATCTTTTCCTGCGCCGGGCCGAGAACCGGCTGCAGCTGTATCAGGACCGCGCGGCGGAGGGGGTTCCCGCCTCGCCGGAGGAGCTCGGGACGTTTGCGCGGCGCTTGGGGTATCCTCAGAAGCGGCCGGGCAGGGCGGCGGAAGCCTTTCTGGCCGATCTCCGCAGGCACTGCGGCCGCGCCCGCGAGATTCACGAGCGCATCTACTTCCATACGGATTTCACCCGCGAGCCCGGCCGGGCTTCCGGGGGATGACGGCGGCGCAGACAATGGATTCACGGCTCAGGAATGGATCACGGCAGGTAAGGGTGGCCCTGGCGCAGATGGACCCGCTGGTGGGCGATCTCCAGGGTAACACCGGAAAAATCCTGGATTATGCGCAGAAGGCCGCGGATGCGGGGGCGGATATCGTGGTATTCCCGGAGCTCGCCATCACGGGATATCCTCCGGAGGATCTGCTTCTTAAAGGGGCGTTCCTGAGGAGAGCCCGGGAGGCCGTTGAGACCGTTGCCGAGCAGGCCCCTGAGGGCACAATCCTCGTGGTCGGGTTTGTTGACTGCGGAGACGACATTTTCAACGCGGCGGCCGTCATCCAGAACGGCGCCGTCCGCGGAGTGCATCACAAGCACCATCTCCCGAACTACGGCGTCTTTGATGAAGAGCGCTACTTCCAGCGGGGAACAGGCACATCGGTCTTCGAGCTGGAAGGTCTCAGGTTCGGGGTCTGCATCTGCGAGGATATCTGGTATCCCGCCGGGCCCGCCGCCGCTCAGACGCTCATAGGCGAGGCTGAGCTGGTTCTGGTCCTGAATGCCTCCCCTTACCATCGCGGCAAGGGCCGGGAGCGCGAGCGGATGGTGGCGACCCGGGCATCGGACTGCGCCGCTGTGGTCTGCTATGTGAATGCGGTCGGAGGGCAGGATGAGCTGGTCTTCGATGGCTCGTCCTTCATCGCCGGCCCGGATGCGCGCATTCTGGCCAGAGCGCGCGCATTCGAGGAGCAGCTGCTGGTCTGTGATGTAGATGCGGGGGAGGTGGCCCACCTGCGCGCCCGCGATGTCCGCCGCAGACGGGAAAAGCTGGAGATGGCCGATGCTGGAGTCCGTGTGGATGTTATCCCGCTGGATGCGCTGCCGGACCGCAAGGCTCCTGCGGGTGCGGACTTTGCCTGCCCGGTAGAACCCGTTCTGGATGATCTGGAAGAGGTCTACCGGGCGCTGGTGACCGGAACACGCGACTATGTGCGCAAGAACGGTTTCCAGAAGGTGGTGGTTGGCCTTTCGGGCGGAATAGACAGTGCCCTGACATTTGCCATCGCTTGCGACGCGCTGGGTCCGGACCGGGTGCTGGGAGTCACCATGCCGGGGCCGTTCAGCAGCAGGGAGACGCGCTCGGATGCCGAACGCATCGCGCGCAACTTCGGGACGGAGTTTCTGGAGCTCTCCATTGGCGAGGTGTTCCAGTCGTACCGGCAGGCTCTGGCTGAACCCTTCCAAGGGATGCCGCCCGGGCTGGCGGAGGAGAACCTGCAGGCGCGCATCAGGGGGAATCTGCTGATGGCCATCTCCAACAAGTTGGGGCACCTGGTGCTCACCACCGGAAACAAGAGCGAGATGGCATGCGGATACGCCACGCTTTACGGCGATATGGCTGGCGGCTTCGCCGTCCTGAAGGATGTGCCGAAGACGCTTGTCTGGCAGCTTGCGCGCCACCGCAACCGCGACGGAGAGATGATCCCGGTGACTACCATCGAGCGCGCCCCGTCGGCCGAGCTACGGGAGAACCAGAAGGATACAGATTCCCTGCCTCCCTACGATGTGCTGGATCAGATCCTTCAGCTTTACGTGGAGGAGGATCGCAGCGTGGCGGAGATCGTGGACCGGGGGTTCGACGCGGAAACGGTGCGCCGGGTGGTCCGGATGGTGGACACCAGCGAGTACAAGCGCCGGCAGGCTCCTCCC
>JBBFLP010000176.1:0-7041 GCA_037478975.1 Armatimonadota bacterium | reverse complement strand
GTTTGTGAGGGCGGCCACCCTGGCAGCGCCGCCGGTGAACGAGAAGGGGGACAAGCCGGCGGCGTCCCCCGCCGCGGATACCAGGGCAGCCTCGAAAGACACGCCTCCCGAAGACGAAGCAAAAAAAGATGCGCCCAAAGAGAATGCCTCCGCCTCTGAGCTGAAAGGCAAGGTGCTGCTTCCGTCCGAGGGCGACTGGGTCTGGTGGGTGGAAGACGCCGATGGGAACGTGACGGCAGGGCCCATCGTTGCCCGGGGCGAGCAGTTCGAATGGGCGGCGGAAGCACCGGCAAAGCCTGAAGGAACGCTTCGCGTGCTGAACCGCCGGACCGGGAATATCGCCGCCATGCCACTGGCAGACGCAGCGGACAAAGAGCCCAAGCTGGTGGATGCGGATTTCTCAGCGGCACACAGGGTGAAGGTGAAGGTGACGGGACGGTCCGGCGACCCAGTGGCGGCGGCTTTCGTTCGGCTGACCGACAGCGAAGGTAACGTGCAGACTCAATTAATCGCCGAGACGGACCGCGGCGAAGCCGTCTTCCACAACGTGGCGCTCGGGAAGGCCACCATCGAGGCCCGGTCGGGCGATGTGGGAATCACGCAGGAGGTGCGCCTGGAGCGTGAGAGAAAGAGCCCTGAGGCTCTGGCCGAGGTCGTGCTGGCTGGAGACGTGCCCACCGTCCCCGCCAAGGGCGACAGCGAAAGCCCGGGCAAGAAAGAGGAGCGCGCTCCCGCCGGCGGCGCCAGGACTCTACAGGCGGTGGTCTCGCTGATCATCCTGGCGGCAGTGGTGGTCATTCTGGCCATCGTTCTCAAAAACCGGCGGGTGACCCTGCGCTCGGCCCTGCAGAAGGCAGGGATCGCCATCGAGGAAGATCAACCCGCCGCTACTCCAGCGCCGGTGCCTCCCGGAGTCCCGCCGCTCGACCCGGACCTTGTGGGGCCCGCTCCGACCGCCCCGCCCACGTCCGCCCCGGGGCCAGCCGCGGCGCCCTCCGGCCCGAAACTGGTGGGTGTAGCTGGCAGATATGCGGGCGTGATCTTTCCCGTGAAGCCCGACGTCGCGGTCATCGGCAGAGAGATGACCTGCGACATCGCCCTGACGGACGATGCGACCACATCCCGCAGACACGCCACCATCAGCCGCTCGGGGGACGCGTTCGTCATCCGGGATGAGGGGAGCTCCAACGGTACGCTGGTCAACGGACTGAAGATCACCGAACACCCTCTGAAGAACGGCGACGAGGTGCAGATCGGCTCCACCCGTTTCCGTTTCGAAGCCTGAGCACCCTATGGTCTCACTGGTCAAGCTGACCCGCAACCTGATCGGAGGGGTGGCCGGGGCCATCGCCGGGTGGCTCATCGTGGAGCCATGGCCCTGGCTGACCACCGACCCCGCTCCGGGCGAGATGCCCCGCACGTCTCTCGCTGCGCTGGCGGTGCTGGGGATGATCGTGGGAGGCGCGATGGGAGCGGGTCTGGGGGCTGCGGAAGGCGTTAACTCGGGGTCGCAGAGGCAGCTCGCCCGTTCGTTTCTCATCGGGCTTCTGATCGGAGTGGCCGGGGGGCTGGTTGGCATCTATCTGGGACAGATGATCTACGCAGCGCTCGCTCCCTCGCCGCAAGCCGTAGGAGGGCTGCTGGACTTCATCAGCCAGATGGTGGCGCGAACGCTGGGATGGGCGCTCTGGGGAGTGCTGATCGGCGCAGCGCAGGGAATCGCCACAGGTTCGGCCCGGCGAATCGCCCTGGGAGCGCTGGGCGGCGTGATCGGGGGAGCTGCGGGCGGCTTCGTTTTCGAGCTGTTGGCGCAGACGACGGGCGGGGTGATGACGGGGGAAGCGCTCAGGCTGCTGGGATTCGTCTCCATCGGCGCGGGGATCGGGCTGTTCTCCTCGCTGGCTCAGGAGATGTTCAAGCAGGCGTGGGTCCGGGTTCTGGTGGGCCGAGGAGAAGGCCGCGAGTTCCAGATCGCCAAGCCGGAGACCTTCGTGGGACGGGACGAGCTGGCAGACATCCCGCTCTTCGGCGACCCGCAGATTGCGAAGCGGCACCTGATCATCCGGCAGCTGAACGGGCGCTATGAGGCGGTTGCGGCGCAGCCAGGCCTAGCCTTCTCGGTAAACGGACAGATGGTGTCCAGCGCTCCGCTGAAGGACGGCGATATCATCGGGGTGGGATCACGCCAGCTTCAGTTCCATGAGCGGGCCACCCGCGCGGCCGCCGGAGCCGCGATGGGGTATCCCCCATCTCAGTGGTCCGGGCAGGCCACTCAGGTGAGCACGCCTCCGCCGGTGGAGACACCGCCGGGAGTCTGCGCCTTTTGCGGACAGGCTAAAGATGCTTACGGTGGATGCGCGTGCACGGTGGGAGCGCCGTCTCCGGTGCAGACGGCCAGCTACGGGCCTGGCCAGGCCGCGGGAGCCACAACACAGGTGATGGGAGCGGGAGCCGTCTGGACGCTTCAGGTCATCTCGGGGCCGCAGGCCGGGCGCAGCCTGACGCTCTCGGAGGGGCAGACGGTGACCGCCGGCCGATCGCCGGACGCCGACCTGCCGCTCGAAGGGGACACGTTCGCTTCGCGCAGGCACGCCGTGTTCTCGGTGCAGGGAGGGCAGGCGGTGGTGGAAGACGCCGGGAGCACAAACGGGACACTGGTCAACGGTGTTCGCGTGACCCGTCACACTCTGACGAGCGGCGACACTGTGAGCATCGGGCAGACGCAGATCCGCGTGGTCTGAACACGCGACAGGAGCCAGAAGATATGGACAGGACTCAGCAGTTGGGAGGCGATGCCGACCGCACCCGCGCCATCCAGCCGGATCCGTCAGTGACACAGGCGATGGGCGCGGATCCCGGCCGGACGCAGATGGCCGGGATGGACGCGGGCTCGGTGCAACTGGAGGTCATCGCGGGGAACACACACGCCCTGTCCACACGCAACACGCGGGAGCATGTGCTTGTGCGGGCGCGCGCCGGGCAGATGGCTGCGGGCCAGCGTATGCCCTTGAACATCTGTCTGCTGCTGGACCGCAGCGGCTCCATGGAAGGACAGCCGCTGGAGTTCGCAAAGCAGGCGATGTATTACGTGGTGGATCTGCTGCAACCCGCGGACGTGCTCTCCATCGTCACGTTTGAAGACACGGTGGAGGTGCTGATGCCGGCCCGCAGGGTGGTGAACAAGGACCTCATCAAGCAGCACATCGCCCGGATCCAGCCGGGAAACACCACCAACCTGTACGACGGTTTCGTCGCGGCGTGCAGCCAGGTGGCCTCTGTGCCGCCCGGCTACATCAACCGCGTGCTCCTACTGACGGACGGCGAGCCAACAGCCGGCCTGACGGATTTCCAGTCCATTGTAGGTCAGGTAGCGGAGCAGAAAAGCCGCGGCATCACTCTGACCGCGCTCGGCTTCGGGCAGGAGTACAATGAGGAGCTGCTGGCCGGGATGGCCAAGCGCTCCGGAGGCAACTACTACTATATTCCCCGCCCCGAGATGCTCCCCGAGGTGTTCCGTCGGGAGATGGACGCGCTGATGTCCGTGGTGGCCCGGAACCTGCGCCTGACATTCCGCCTTCCCCGATGGACACAGGTGCGGCAGGTCTACGGCAAACTGCCGGTCTGGGGGGACCGCCGGGTAGAGGTGACGCTGGCGGACCTGGAGCGCGGAGCGGCGGTCTCCGCGCTGGCGGAGCTGGAACTGGGGAACCGCCCTGCGGGCACCTACCGGGTGGCGCAGGTGGAGCTTGTGTATGATGACGCCGTCAGCGGCCGCGAGGAGCGCCGAAGCGCGGATGTGGTGCTTGAGTTCACCGCGGATGAGGATCTGGTGAAGGCGGGGCGCAACCCGGTGGTGGACCAGGAGCTGGAAGTGGCGCTGGCATCGCGCAACCTGGAGCAGACCGTGATGGGGATGCGCACGCAGGCCATCAGCGCAACGGCGGCGGTGGCGGAGCTCGAAAAGACCCAGGCGCTGCTGGCAGCGCAGGGAAGGACTCTGGAAGCGGCTCAGCTGCAGGAGGCGATAGACGCAGCCAGGGCCGGCGAAGACCTGCAGAAGACCCTCGTGGGCACCATCCTGAATCTGGACCAGGGAAAGACGCGCTCGGGAGACTAGCGGGAGGACGCAATGCAGGACCAGGAACGGACGATGCTGGCGGGCGGAGCGCCCGACGCGGGACGGACCCAGGCGCTGCCGCAGGCAGAGGCCACGCAGATGGGCGCCTCGGTGGAATGCCCGGTGTGCCGTTCCCGCAACATTCCGGGAGATCTTTACTGCTGGGACTGCGGGTTCCTGCTGACAGGCACTCCCGGCGAGGCTCCGGAGGCTCCGCGCGGCCCTGCCGCGAAGCTTCTGGACCCGCGAAGCGGACGCAGCTTCGCGCTGCAGAAGGGCCTGAACACCGTGGGACGGCAGGACACGGATGTGCTGCTGAGCGACCCGAGCGTCAGCCGGCGTCACGCAACCATTGAGGTGCGCGAGTCGGATGCCGTGGTCACAGACACCGGCAGCACCAATGGTACCCTCGTGGCGGGTACCCGTCTGGGAGAGGGAGAGCAGGCCGTCATCAGCGCAGGGCAGGAGGTTCGCTTCGGCAGCTGTACGCTGATCTTCGAGATGGAAGCCGCACCGGAACCAGCTGCCGCTGAAGAGCCGCCCGACGTCGAAGCGCCGGTCATGGAAGAGACTGTTGAGGAGATAACGCCGGAACAGGAGCCGGAGACGGAAGAAAGGTTGGAGCAACCCGGCCCCGCCGAGGCCGCTGACGCTGCGGCAGTCTCAGGTCAGGCCGTTGGGATCCTGACCGTGCGGGAGACCGGCGAGCGGTTCACTGTGGGGCCGGACGGAGCAAGTATCGGACGGCGCTCCGGCAACGACATCGTGCTGTCCGATGCCTATGTCTCAGGCCAGCACGCCATTATCGCATTCCGGGACGGCGCGTTCCACCTGACTGACATCGGAAGCACGAACGGAACACTTTTGAACGGCAACCGTCTGGAGCCGAATGTCCCGGCAGCGCTTTCCGCCGGCGACGAGATCCAGATGGGTCAGTTGACCCTTGAGTTCTCCCTGGAGGAGGCCGGGTGATGGCGGAGGAGACGGAGATCACGGCCCGTTTCGCCCGGGAAGAGCTTCAGGCCGGCTGGAACGAGCGCGGCACTCCTGCGCGGCACTTCGCCCGGCTGCTGCTGGGAGCGAAGACCGACCTTGGCTGCGTGCGGGAGAACAACGAGGATAAGTTCGAGTTCTACATCCCATCGGACGCTCGCGTGCTGGCCTGGAGGGGAATCGCGCTTGCCGTCTCGGACGGTATGGGAGGGCACGCGGCCGGTCAGATAGCGAGTGAGCTGGCGCTGAAGACATTCATTGAAAGCTACTATTCCGCTCTGACCGCGCCGGTGGAGACGGCCCTGCGGGACGCGGTGGCCGCCGCGAACCAGGCGGTCCACACGGCTGCATCCGTGGCGGGACGCGAGGGTATGGGCTGCACGCTGACGGCGGCTGTGGTCCGGGGCAACGAACTGTTCGTCGCCCACGTGGGTGACTCGCGCCTGTATCTGCTCCGGGAAGGGCAGCTTCGCCAGCTCACGGACGATCATTCCTGGGTGGGCGAACAGGTCCGGCGGGGTGCGCTGACGGAAGAGGAGGCGGAGCTGTCGCCTTTCCGCAACGTCATTACACGCGCCATCGGCACCGCGCCCTCAGTGGAACCGGACATCCTCCGGGAAGAGCTGCAGACCGGCGACACGCTGCTGCTGTGCTCCGACGGTCTGAGCGGTGTGGTACGCAGCGCAGAGATCGAGGCGGTGTTGAACCAGTCGGGCCCCTCGGAGGCGTGCGTGCGGCTCATCAGGATGGCGCTGGAAGCCGGCGGTCCGGACAACGTGACGGCGCTCGTCGCACAGGTTGAAAGCATCGAGCCGTTGCCTGACGATGCGCTGGAGGAAATGGAGGAGGTCTCCGGCGCGCCTGAGGATGCATCCGGCCAGCCTGCAGCGGAGGAGGAGCGGGAGGCTCCGAAGCGGCGAAGGGGCCTGCTGGGAAGCCTGCTCCACCGGGACTGAACGCGTCCGGAAACAAAGCGGGATCCCTTTTGTGTCTTTCCAGATGACGGAAGCGCATTACGGACGGCATCGGCGGCAAAGCATTGGCCCACTCCACAAACACGCTCGGCAGATATCAGATCATCCGCGAGATCGCGCGGTCGAACGACATCGTCTATGAAGCCATAGACCCGTCCATCGGGCGCCGTGTGGCGCTGAAGGAACTGCAGCTTCCTCCGAACCTGGTGGGAGGTGCGCGCAGGGAGCGGGTGGAGAGGTTCTATCGTGAGGCCAAGGCAGCGGGCTCCCTCACCCACCCCAACATCGTGACCATCTATGAAGTGGGCGAAGAGGCGGGGCGTCATTTCATCGCGATGGAGTTCCTGGAGGGACAGAACCTTCAGGAGACTTTGGAGATCCGGGGCGCTCTGCCGGCGAAAGAGGCGGTGGACATCGCCCGGCAGGTGCTGGAGGCGCTGGATTACGCGCACTCAAAGGGCATCATCCACCGGGACATCAAACCCGCCAACATACAGCTTCTTCCGGGAGGGCGGGTGAAGCTGACAGACTTCGGCATCGCGCGGATCATGCACGAGCCCTCCATCACCGCAAGCGGCCAGATCTTCGGCACCCCGTCCTATATGTCGCCGGAGCAGATCGCGGGGAAAGAGATAGATCCGCGTTCCGACCTGTTCTCTATGGGAGTGGTGCTATACGAGGCGCTCACGGGGCAGAAGCCGTTTACCGGCGACAGCGTGGTGACCATCACGTACAACATTATGAACACCCCTGCGCCTGAGCCCCGCGGCGTGCCTGAGGGACTGGCGGCCATCGTCCGCAAGGCGCTGGAGAAGGATCCGGCCCATCGCTTCCAGAGCGCGAGGGAGTTCCTGGAGGCGCTTTCCGGGGACTGGACAGCGCGGCAGAATGCCGCAGGGACACTGACACCACCGCCCGTGTTCTTTCCGCCGGGTGGTGGGACTAGTCCGCTTCCCT